>NZ_JBSYXO010000094.1:0-1254 GCF_054172045.1 Methylomonas sp. MgM2
GCTTCGACCTGATCGTGCTCGATTTGATGCTGCCCGGTGAAGACGGCCTGGCACTGTGCCGGCGGCTGCGGAGCACATCGACTATCCCCATCATCATGTTGACGGCACTGGCCGAAGACATAGACCGCATCGTCGGCTTGGAAATGGGCGCCGACGATTATTTGGCCAAACCGTTCAATCCGCGCGAACTGCTGGCCCGCATCAAGGCCGTGTTGCGCCGCACCGGCAGCGGGTCCGACCTATCCCGGACTGCCGGCAATACGCTGCTGTTCGAGGGCTGGCGCATTGATTTGGCCAAACGCGAACTGTATTCGCCCGAAGGCGTGCTGATGCCATTGACCGGCGGCGAGTTCGATTTGTTGGTCGCCTTCGCACAGCGGCCGCAGCGGATTTTGAATCGCGATCAGTTACTGGATTTGACGCGCGGACGAGCGGCAACGGCGTTCGACCGCAGCATCGACGTGCAATTGAGCCGATTGCGGCGCAAGATCGAAACCGATCCGAACCAGCCCGCGCTGATCAAAACCGTGCGCGGCGGCGGTTATGTCTTTCAACCTCGTGTCGTGCGCGAACCATGAAACGAAACGGCCGGTTCCCACGGTTAGCCGACACCCTGACCGGCAGAATCATCGGCCTGTTGTTTGTCGGCCTGATACTGACGGCGACCGGCAGCGCATCGATTTATATGTTGGATATTTTTCATGGTAAGGGTTGGAATGAGACGGCCGGCAACCTGCACCGCATCGCCGCGATCGTCGCCATAATGGACTACGCGCCGCCGGACGCTCGTCCGGCCTGGCTTCCACCTTTGAACCAAATCGGCCTATCGGTGGCTTGGTCCTTAACCGAAACCCCGCCGCCGCTGCGCCAGGACAGCATGACCCGCCATCTGGCGCGGGATATCCGGGTTTTTTCAAAAATACCAGACGCCGATCGGGTCCGAACCGGTTACCCGGCCGATGCACCAACCTCTACGCTACCGATCATGCCCGAAACGGCGCCGGCCGAGGCATGGGTCGCGTTGTCGGACCATAGTTGGCTACATTTCGTGATCGCGAACCGGCAGATCAGCGGACTTTGGACATTGCGACTGGTATTGGCATCTGGTCTTCTGGTCGCGGGCATCGCGGGACTGGGCGTATGGGCCGCGCGCAAAGTAACCGCCCCGTTGGCACAATTCTCCATGGCCGCGGAACGGCTCGGCGCAAATCTGGATGCGCCACCACTCGACGCCGAAGCCGGGCCCGAGGAAAT
>NZ_JBSYXO010000010.1:0-136510 GCF_054172045.1 Methylomonas sp. MgM2
AACCGCCCGGCGCTACGGCTTCCAGGGACTACTCAACCTTCACTCGCTGGCGCTTCGTTTCCAAGGTTTCGCAGCGATCGAAAACTACCGTTCCAGCGCGCACATCGTTCATTGCGCCAACCGGGTAATTGCAGCCGCGCGCGACAGGATGAAGGCGAAACAAGCCATCCGAGTCAATCATGCCCGCAAGGACCAGCCGGACGGCGGCGAATGGGCCGCGGTGGACAGCCTGACTCAAGGCCGCGTGCACATATTGGAAACGCCGGGCCAGGTCGATGCCGAAGCCGGCGCCGTCTGTGCCGAATTGATGCGTTTGAACCGATTGGCCGCGGCGAATCAAACCGGCTATTGGGGGCGTTTTGCGGTCATCGCCAGGCATTGGGATGCATTGGAACCCTTGGCGGCGCTGTGCCGGCAGTCCGGCATACCGGTCCGCTTGATGCGAGACCAGCAATTGCCTTCTCTCCATAGCACGCGCGAGGGTTACGCCTTGATCTCGCTGTTGAGCAACCGGCGCCGCAAAGCGCCAAAGCCGCGCGTCGTGTTGCGCTGGGGCGCGCTGCCGCGTTGGTTTCGGCGACGTTACCGGTAGGCGGTTACCGAATCCATCGAATATCCCCATCGGGCGATGCTGGCCCAATTCATATCGGAAGCCGAATCGCTTGCGCCGGGCCGTCCGCACGTGGCCGGCAATCTGTTGGAAGCCTTGTACGAATTCGGCTCCGGCAGCCAATCCGCCAGTCCGGACAATATACATTCCCCCTTGTTACTGCTCAGCGCGCACCGCGCCAAAGGTTTGGAATTCGACCACGTGCTGGTAATGGACGTCGGCGGCTGGCACAGCGCAAAGGACGACGAGCGACGCTTGTTTTACGTGGCGATGACCCGCGCCCGAAAATCCTTGACCCTATGCGCCCGCCGGGTTAGACAGCATCCCTTCGTGCGCGATTGCGAAGCTTTGTGTCTAACGTCCCGGCCTGAGCCGGAGCGGGAAATACCGCCATTGACGGAACGCGGCTGGCTCGCCAACCCCAGTCATATTGTTCTGTCCTGGCCTGGCTATTTTGCCGCCGACAATCCCATTCATCAGGCTATCGCCGAATTGGATTACGGCTGTGAACTGATTTTACGCCGTCGAAACGATGGTAAACCAGGGTGGGAATTGGCCGACAAGAACGGCACCGTTGTCGGCCGAATGGCACAGGCCTTCCGACCTCCCGAAGGGAAAATTCTCTCGGTTAGGGTTGCGGTCATTCTGACGCGATTTATGAAACCGGAAGAACAAGGTACGCTAAAAGTTGAAGCCTGGGAGCTTGTCATTCCCGAAATACGTTATGAAGAAATAAAGACTCAAACCAAGAGGAGCCAATGATCATTCAGAAGAATTTCAAGCCTGATCCGGCAAGTGAGTGGAAAGCCGCGCACTTTTTTCCAGCATCGTCATGGATAGCCTCGCGCAATTATTTAACGCATTTGGTTCGAACACAATGAAGGCCGACAATAAGTACAGTTCGGTTTTGATATTGCTGGCCACGGCTATTCTGATAAACGCTTGCGCCGAACACAAGCAAATGGCTCGGGCTGTCGATAGCGATGAATTTGTGAACTTAAAGCAAATGATTCCGTCGGTACGCTTGGATATGCGCTATTACTCGAATCACAATTTTGTCGGATCGCGAATTGACGGCTACGATGCGCCTAAATGCTTGCTGACGCAAGAAGCCGCGCTTGCCTTAGGTAAAGTACAAACGGAACTGGCGTCCAACCGGCAGTCGCTGAAGATATTCGATTGTTATCGTCCCCGGCGGGCGGTCGATCATTTCGTCCGTTGGGCGAAAGATTTGAATGACCAAAAAATGAAATCGGAATATTACCCTTTCGTTGACAAGAAGGCGCTATTTAGCCGTGGTTACATCGCCGAAAAATCGGGGCATAGTCGAGGCAGTACGGTCGATTTGACCATTATCGACTTGAATACCGGGCAGGAATTGGACATGGGAACGCAGTTTGATTTTTTCGACCCGCGCTCTCATACCGCAGACAGCAATATCGGCAAGAAACAGCGCGAAAACAGAGCGCTGCTGAAATCCGTGATGGAGCGAAACGGTTTCAAGAATCTCGCAGAAGAATGGTGGCATTTTACCCTTAAGAATGAGCCGTTTCCGAACCGCTATTTCGATTTCGCAATCGAGTAGGCGCCTGCCCGTCCCGGTATCGGCCCGAGGCGCAACGCCCGTTCGGCCGGGCCGGGATCAATTGCGACGGCTTTGATGCCGTCTGCGTCGGCCGCGCTCGTTAGCAGCCGATACGGCGGCTACGAAGGCCGCATCGATAAGGGCAACAAGCCTCCGCACTTTCCGTGTTTATTCTGGCAGCCGTTCTGACAGGCGCGTTAGCCGCCTATCGCCAACATTATGCGCTCGGCATCGCCGGGTTGCCGTTGATTCGGTCGTAGCCGAGTAAAGGCAACCGGCGGGCACGCCATCGCGGCCGATATCAGCCGGCCGAGGAATTTTCCCGCCAGTCGCTTTTGTCCAGCCCAAAGCGATCCATTTTTTTATATAAGGTAGTGCGAGTAATGCCTAAGTGCCTGGCCGCTAGCGATATATTGCCGGCGCAAGCCTGTAAGGCGGTCTGAATACCGTGCTTTTCCCAGTCCTCCAGCGTCATGTTTCTAGGCGAGCCTGCTAGCTGTGGCGGCTTGGTTTGCTCAGCGTCACCCGGCTGGGTGTATTTATTCAATTCCTCGACAAAATCCAGCGGCAAATCCTGTTGCGTGATCAGATCATCGCCGGCCGTGTAAAGCGTGGCCCGTATCACATTGATCAATTGGCGGATATTGCCTGGCCACGGATGCCGCTCGATCAGGTTGATCACGTTGGGGCAAATCCTTACCTGTTGCGCCTCCGGCAAATTAGCCAACTCCCGTTGCAGTATGTGGTGAATGATCGCCAACTTGTTCTCACGCTCGCGCAAGGGCGGCAGATGTATCTGGGCGCCATTAAGCCGATAATACAAATCGCGGCGAAAACGCCCCGTTTCCACGGCTTCCAGCAAAGGCACATTGGTCGCTGCGACGATTTGCACATCGACCCGTATCGGCTTACTACCGCCAACCGGTGTGAATTCCGAGGTTTCCAACACCCGCAACAAAGCCGATTGCAGATCCAAACTCATATCGCCGATTTCGTCCAGAAACAGGATGCCTTTGTCGGCCAGGAGGAACTTGCCCGGCTTACCGGCACTGCGTGCGCCGGTAAAACTGCCGGCTTCGTAACCGAATAATTCGCTTTCGATCAAATCATGCGGGATAGACGCACAGTTGATTGCAATCAGTGGCTGATGTTGGCGCGGCCCGCTATTTTTCAACAGGTTCACAAAATGGTCTTTGCCGACGCCGGATTCGCCTGTAATCAAAATCGGCACTTTATAGTGCTGCAGCTTATTGGCTTTTTTTACTAAATCCAGTAAGTGTCCGGAAAGGGCCGATTCGTCCTGCTGCGGAGGCTTTTTGGCGAGTTTGAACGGAATTTTTTGCAGGACACGTACTTGCGCCTGCGGGCTTCGCGTCAATGGCAGATTGGAATTGAGCAACACACAAATCAAATGCAGAAAGGCGAATAATGAATTCATACTTTCCTGTCTATCGCTGATCAAGCCTATCACCGCGAATACCTCCCCATTTTCGTCCAATAAGGGATAACCCAGCGTGGTAAATGGGTGTAACAGACTCAAAAAATGCTCCATGCCTTGAAATGCAACCGGTTTTTTCAACAATGCCGCGGTGCCTATGCCGTTATTACCCAATACTTTTTCATTCCAGAGGCTATTTTTCTCATATAGCTTGGCCATAAAGGGGTTCCGGAAAGGATCTTCCCCCAAAACTTGCGCTAACCTGCCATCCGCCGAGGTCAGAATCAGCATGACGCCGGCTTCTTTTAGGAACACATGAAACTGATGGCTCAAGTGAGCCAGCAATGTGCCGGTTTCCCCGGTTTTAGGATCGGTCGCCAAAGAGCTGTCTTTAAGTAACAAATGATCCCATCGGGCGAAATTGCCCAGCGGCAACTGATGATCCTCCAAACAACGGCGCCAAGACTCCGATACTTCGGGCCGTACCCAATCCGCTTGATCCGGCACGCAACGGGTTTGTGTCATCCAATGCCAAGCTTGAACAGGCCGGTCAACTTCAAATTCCAATGTGCTTCTTAACGCGAAGGCTTCCTGAATGATTTTTACTTTGTGGGGCAGCTGCAATGCAATATCCATTTTTTCTCTTGATTTTGGCTGACCAAATTAGTTTTGGCTCAAAACAAAAATATAAAAAACAGCGACTTATCCGTTTTTTATGTCCGTTTTAGACTGGGTCGTCCAAAATAACAAAATGAAAAAAAGAGGCAATGCGACATAACGTCACATTGCCTTTGCTCCAGGATGGGAAGAGCGGGAAACTCCTAGAAATCGGGAGTTTTCTAGAGAGGAGCCAAGCGGAGGTTACAGCAAGAAACTAAACACGGGGATCTTCCCGGGTGGCGGCAGCCCATTCGGGTGAATAGCCGGCCATGACCGAAGTATCCGGCACATCCATGATTACCGATTCGGTGGACATCAGCGTAGTCATTACACTAACGGCATTACGCAAGGCCAATCGCACGACTTTAACCGGATCCATGACGCCAATCTCAAGAAAATGACCGAAGCGGCCATCGCGGGTATCGAATGCTAATTGGCGGTCATCGTGGCAGTCGATACGGGCGATGATTTCCTCGCGACTTAGGCCCGCGTTGTTCAACAATTTTTGTAAGGGTGCGGCCAATGCCAGATGCAGGATGGCAATGCCCTGTTGTTGTTCTGCATTTTCGGCGATGACTTGACCGATAGACTGCCTGGCGCGATACAGCCCAATACCGCCACCCGGCAATACGCCTTCTTCCAGCGCAGCTTTGGCGGAACGATAGGCATTTTCGATTCGTACCAGGCGTTCTTTGATCTCGATATCGGTAACACCGCCCACGCCAAAGCGACCGATTCTGCCAGACAACATCGCAAAACGTTCCTCCAACTCCTCGGCCTCGTGCTGATTGCCCGTCGGCGAACCGTCACCGGGTTTTCTGGCGCGTACCGCAGCAGCCTGTTGTTTAAGTCGTTCGGCGAGTTGCTTCACTACCTGCGTATTACCGGCTGCACCGATAATGCTGGTTTTTTCGGCGGTGATCACTGCGCGCTTAGCCTGCCCTAATTGGGCCAAGGTAACTTGATCCAGTCTTCCCGCCTTACCTTCCAATAGGGCCCGGCCACCCGTCATTAAGGCTAAGTCGTTTAATCGGTCTATGCGCTTGTCGCCGAATCCGGGCGGTTTGACGGCTGCGACTTTAAACACGCCCCTCACATGATTCAATAACAATGGGGCCAGCGCATGTTCTTGTATGTTTTCCGCAATGATAAGCAGAGATCTATTCTGATCGGCAACTTGTTCCAATATTGGCACTAAATCAATCAAGTCGGTGATTTCCCTGTCATATAACAAGACATATGGCTGGTCCAATACTGCCGCATTACGATTTTTGTCGGTGACGAAATAGGGAGACAAATAACCTTGTTCGTAATGGATACCCTCGACGATATCCAACTCATCCCGACGGCCATTACCCAACTCGAAAGTCAGCACACCATCGGTTCCTAGTTCATCGAAAGCGCGTGCCAACAGCGCGCCGGCATCCGGCTCGTCCTTGGTAGCGATGCTGGCAATTTTTTCCACCCAACCGTCGGACATTTCGGTTATCGACTGCTGGGCCAAATCCTGCTCGACCAACATCAGAGCGAGTTCCAAGCCCTTTTTTAGTTGCAACGGATGAAAACCGGCTTCAACACTTTTCATGCATTCGACGGCAATTTTTTGCGCCAATACGATCGCCGTGGTAGTGCCGTCGCCAACCTGACGCGACATGGTTCCGGCCACATCCCGAAGCATGCGGGCACCGAGATCGGCGATGCGGTCTTCGAATACGATAGCATTGGCTACCGTGGCGCCGTCACGGGTGTAAACCGGGACGATACCGTCGGTACGATGCTGTATCATCACGGCCGGACCGTGACTGCCCAGCGTAACGCCGGCGGCTCGGGCTAAGGTCTCCATGCCTTGCAACATGCGCAAGCGGGCTTCCGGGTTATAAACAATCTGTTTAGCCATGGTTCTCCCTATGTAAATTAATCCTGAGATGTCTCTTGCGATTCATCGCGGAACGATGAAACCGGACAGTCGGTCGAGCGTTGAAACAACCGGCAGGACCGGTTTCAGTGCATGTGATTTTTCATCAGCGCTTGTCCGGCTCTTGTTCTTGCTTTATGCGCTCGCTTCAGCCTGAACCAAATCCAGGTCAGTTTCTTATCGTTATGGTCAAGCCCCAACTTGAACGCCTCCTCTTCTTCGGCTGGTAATTGCTTCAGCCAATATTCCCTGAGTTCCGCCACCCGTTCCTCGCCGAGTTTGTCTTTCAGTCTTTGCTCTTCCTCGACTAAATTGCGGATGCTGTCTTCTAACTCTTTGACCATTTCGTTAATAAACACCTGATCTTCTTGTCTCATGTTTCAGGCAGCACTCGGTAAAAATTTTTCCAAATAAATCTTTTCTTGCGGAATCCCGACTTCGGCGCAGACTGAATAAGTCGCGTCAACCATGCCCGGCGGTCCGCACAAATACAGATCCGGCTTAACCCCGGTGCCTTGCAGATCTCGGCGCAGAATATCCACCACACTGCCTTTTTCGCCATCCCAGCTGTCCGTGGCCTTCCAAACACAAATGTGAACGGATAACGTCGGCATAAGCTGTTCCAATGCCTTGAGCTGCTCTGCGTAAAACACTTCTTGCTCTGTGTTTACCCCGAAATACACCACGCAAGCTTGCGGCTCTTCCCATTCATACATACGCCTGACCATGGACAGAATCGGCGCCAGACCGGTGCCGCCAGCCACGAAATAACGCGGCGTAAAACCGTTTTCCTTTAAGCCGAACATGCCTTGCGGGCCCTTGACGTTGAGCTTCTGGCCAACATAAGCATCGTTTTTCAGATAATTGGAAAAGCGGCCGTTGTCGACGAGTCGAATCAGAAATTCTAATTCACCGTTGTTGTTCGCGGTATTGGCCGGCGAATAGGAACGGGTAGTCGCGGTTCCGGGTATTTCCAAATCATAAAACTGACCGGAATCCAGACGGACGTTCTGATCGTCGCCAAGGCGTTTCAGACACAGTTTGACGACATTGGACGATACTTGACTGAGTTCGGTAATTTCCGTTTCAAAGCACAAATCGTCCGCCGAAAAGGAAATTCTGTCATAGGTATAAGGCACCTCGATTTCGACATCGCTGGTCGGATAGCAACGGCATAGTAGCACCAAGCCTTCCTCCTCCTCTTCGGGAGGCAAAGCCTGTACGCTGATCTTACCGAGTTCGTAATCGCCTTCCGCACAAAATCCCTTACAGGTTGCGCAACCGCCTTCGCGGCAGGATGACATCAGGTAAATGTCCTGACGCAGGCCGGCGCTGATGACATCCTCATTCTGACGGCAATCAAAACAGACCGACTCGCCATCCTCCGTAATGATTTTAACTTGATGCGTATTCACCGTTACTCTCCTTGCGGTTGTTTTCCGTTGGCAACGTTGAAGAATGCCATCACATGTTCAACGGCTCGGCGCGAAGCGTCTTCGGTTAGAGAACAGCCTTCTTGAACCAGTTTTTTGTCCCGGTAAATAGTCCAGCGCCACATGAACTCCAGATCCTCGCAAAATGCGGTATAGGGTTCGCCATCGTATAGCTTGGTCAATCCGTCGTTGTCTTCGGGAAAGACTGGTGGATTGGATGATTTGAAGTTAGAGAAAAAATCCATCATGTTGAATAATTCGGTTTGATGATTGAGGAATCGATTTAGCCCATCGCCGGAGCATTCCGGCATGTAGCCCACAATCGCTACTACAATGAAGCGGACGCCATGCATCCGGCATGGCGCTCTAACATACCCAATCCGGCTCTCCCGCCTACATTAGAAGAACCGGCATCGCGGCAATTTCTTCACATCCTTATTGCAAGGTGATGGTCTTGACCCCACGCACTTTGCGCAACGCTTCCAACGGCAGGTCGTAATAGCCGATGTTTCTGAGCTCCATCAACTTGGTGCCGAGGATACGGTCGGTGTCCATGAATATATTGACCGGCATCATCGGCGGCTTGAACCGCTGACGGAAGCCGATGTGGATTCTTTCGGCTTCGTATTTGTCTTCGCAAGCCGCCATTTTAGCCAGCACGGCATTGGCTTCCTGCTGGGCATTCGTACCGTTTGCACAGTTGTTCAAGATTTGTGAGTCGTTGAATTCCTTGTGTTTCAACAGCGCTACCTTTTCTTCCAGTTTGCATTCGATCCAGCCCCAATCGAGTTCAAGATCATAGCTTTCACGAAGCGGTGTGGTGTATTGGCGGCGAAACGCATCCAACATTTCCACACCTTTAGCCAAGGTATTGAGCGAGCCGATTTTTTTGATCCATTCATCGCGTAACGGATTGTCATGTACTTTGTAATTTGCCACGTCGGCCTCCTATGCTTTCAGGTCTTCCAATTGACGATCCAGACCCATCAATTCCGAAGTAATGGTGAATTTTTCGCCCAGAGTAAAGGCGCGGCCGATGGTGGACGAGACGTCCACCAGAAAGTCGTAGACGCTGAAATGGCGACCCAGGATTTCCGAGGCTTCTTCGCAATCGACTTCGATTTTGCCGGTGGCTTTCAGCCACCAATAGCCGGCTCGGTCTTCCACCACCAAGGTCGGATTGTCGTCCTTGCGGTCGCCCAGCAGGATTTCGTCAACGATGATATTGATTTCGTCGGATTTTTTCAGCACCAGTACCACTTCGTTGCTTTCATGCACGACTTGGTTTTCCTCGGCAAAATATTCGTCCGCGAATTCCTTGCCTTTTTTGGCCATGATACCCGCGCCGTACGCGTTTGAACTGACTGACATAATGTTCTCCTTATTTCATGCCTTGCATGACGGTTTTGATAATCGCTGCCTTGTCCAGTTTGTAACTGACTTGATCGGCAAATTCGGTTTTCCAGTCGTCCAGTACCCGTTCCAGTGCCGCTTCCACCGCTTCCTTGCAGGTCACGCCGGGAATTTCCTGAATCTTGTCGAAGATGCCCATGAAATCCCGTAACGCTTGTACGGTGCGCGGCAACCATTTGTCGGTCCAGGTCCGCATCATGCGCCGATTGTAGTCGCCGAACTCGGCATCGTCGCCCAAGCATTCGAAGAACATGTCGGCAGTGATGCCCTTGGTTTGGGAGAAATACAACTGCATCTGATTGATGAAAAACGGCGTCAGCGTGTCACCGTAATAAGACGACAGGCGTTGGAAGAACTCGCGGCGCACGAACTGGCCGAACAGCGGATCGTAAACCATGTGACAGGCCCACAGGATTTCGTTCCAGTCGTAAGTGGCTTGCCAGATGTCTTGCACGGTTTCGCGAGCACCTTTGTAAATACTGCCTTGGGTCCATTCTTTTTTCGGCTCATCGGTGGATTCGGGAAAGCCCGGCACCAGCTTGGCCAAGAAGGTGCGTTCCAATTGGATCATTTGGGCGTTATCGACTTTATCGAAGCCGATCATGGCGATACTCATGCGCAGGGTATCGCCCAGACAGTCGCGTGACGCCGACGAATGAGCGTTGAACAGACCGTATTCGTTGAAGCAGAAGGCCCCCAGATAATCGTTCAGCACTTCGTCGCGCCAAACAGGGTCGATGGAGCGTACTTGGCCTTCGGCGGAATAGGCCATCAAAAAACGCTCGGTATAGCGCCATTCCTCCGCTTTGTCCTTCACATAGGGCGCATGCCAGCGTTTGGCCGGATCGCGGTGTTTGTGCCAATCGGTGGAATGCAGTTCGGTGGTTTCGTTGCCCCAGGATGGGCGGCCACCATGGAATTTCTGAGTCCAATCGCCCCAGTCCAAGCCGCCGGGAATCCAGTCCGGAGTCGGTTGGGCGTAGCAGCTCAACACTTCGTATTCGGACAGCCTACGGCCGCGCGGTTTGACGAAATAATTCATCTTGCGCTGGGTATCCAGCGGCTGGTCGGGAATCGCCTCGAGGATGACTTTTGCCATTTCCGGATCGGTCAGGCCACGTTTTCCTTGTTGTACTTGTACGGACATTACATGTCTCCTTGAATCTAAGAATGAGAAGGACGGCAATTACAGGGCTTTCAGCGGATCCTGGAATACGCAGTTCAGCTTTTTAATGTCGTCCAACGTCCACAGCTTGCCGTTCTTGGCGGTGTGCGGTTGGGCGATCAGGGTTTTGCCGTCGCTGCGCACGCCGTGCAATTCGGCGATCACTTCCGACAATTCACGGCCTTCGTATTGTTCGAACATGTTTTGGCATTCATAACGTTCCGGCTCGGTCAGCCACATACGTTCGCCCCAGTCGTCGCTGAAGGAATGTTTTTTGCCGTTCCATTCGTGTACGCGCAGGGTGCTGGCGCCTTTGCACAAGGATGGGCAAAATGGCACTTGCGACACGCGGTCGATATAGATCGGATGGTTGTTTTCGATAAACCACATCAACGGAATGAAACCGCTGTCCGGATCTTCGCAGCCGCGGGCGCGCCATTCGTCGTAGATCTTGCCGTAATGGTCGTACCAACCGGGGTAGTTTTCCTCGAACCAGTCCATTTCTTCCTGGCTAGGCAGAGTCAGGCGGAAGAAGCCGGTCGGCCACAAGGCGTAAGCCAACAGGAACAGGTCGTGGTGAGCCCAGTAGGCGTCTTTCTTGGCGTCGCGCAAGCTGCGTGGCGATTCCACGCCGTATTTGCCCAAACGGCCGATCCAAATACCGCCCCAATCTTCGTAGACCCAACGGTTCCAGGTCTTGACCCAAGGCTCGACTTTGAACTTGGAACCGTATT
This sequence comes from Methylomonas sp. MgM2, assembly GCF_054172045.1. Classification (NCBI taxonomy): domain Bacteria; kingdom Pseudomonadati; phylum Pseudomonadota; class Gammaproteobacteria; order Methylococcales; family Methylococcaceae; genus Methylomonas; species Methylomonas sp. MgM2. Next base: position 10,954 of record NZ_JBSYXO010000010.1, read on the forward strand.
CGAACAGCATGCCCAGTACCGGCGTAAAGTATTTTTGCTGGGTCCAGAAGGCGTTGTTCAGGTCGGTATTCAAATATTTTGAAGCCGCTTCGTCGTTGGCGATGGACACCACGGTTTGATAACCGTTGGCCATGTGGCGCAATTCGTCGGTTTCGATGGACAGGAACACGGTCGGCGTGATTTCGTCGCCGTTAGCCGCCGCCCATTCGGTGATCGCGACGATCAATGGGTTGGTGAAGCAAGCCTCGCCGACCAGTTGCAGATTGATCGAGCATTCCACCGCATCACCGGAAATGAAACCATCGGAAAACACGCGCTTCATGCCTTTCCATAAAGGACCGATGGCACGGGTACGGCGGGCGTCGTTATGGCCGGCAGGATCGTGGTAATGCTTGCTGTAGTAATAGTTCACGTAACCGCATTGGTTGGTATGGCGGATTTCGTCCAACACCTGGGCCAGGTAGCCGTTTTTCTGTTCCGGTGCGGAAGCCGAATCCCACAGCATGCCGGTCGCGGCAATCGCGTTGTATTCACCCACTTCCAAAAAGTTGGAAGCCACTTTCATCGTTTCGCCCCATTTCGGATGGACGCGGTTACCGGCATCCAGACGGGTCAAGACGTCTTGCAAACTGCCGAACTGGCGCTCGTCCTTGACCGACTCCATCCGAGCATATTCCTTGGCGATCAGCTTGAATTGCTCCTTGGTCTCGTTGGCCATTTTGTATTTGGTAGGATATTTGGTGCGGTTTTTTTCAAAATCCCATGTAAAACTTTGTAACCAGCGGTGTACTTCCTGAGCATTGACGCTGGTTGGCGCGCGATTGACGGCCAACGCATCGGTTGCGGCTTTGGTAGCTGCACTTATAGCCATGATGTCTCCTCGTTGTACTGTTGTAAAGATGGATGGGGGCGACGTCCCTTCAGTCGTGGCGATTTCCCGTCGTCTTGAATGGCTTTCATTGTCTGGAACGACGCCGACCCCGATCGCTTACTGCAACTGGAGTGCCAATTTTGCACCATCGGATAAACCACCTTTTGCGACAAAGACTTATGCGCAACAGGGTTCGTTTCGGCCTTTCTTGCTCCCTTAGTTAGGCGTCTAGAAACTAGACACTGTTCATAATGAAAACGTTTATTTCTTACCTACCGTCTTGAATATCGGTCGGCCTCCCGACCGCGCCCTAAGAAACATGCATAAAATAAATGCAACTGCGTCTTCCCTTGCAGGCGCGAAGGTTGATGAGTCGCTTAGCGACGATTTGCGGCTTGTAGTGTCGGTTTTGCCTAGCCACTGGTGCGCGTTGGTCTGAGGCGGTCGGTTTGAAGCTTTAAAACGTGCGTAACGGCTTGGTTTACTTTGCAGGCACCAAGAGCGGCAAGAATCGAGCTGTTCCGATCCCGGAGGCTTTAGAACGGGATCTCGTTAAGCAATTGGGAAGGAATGGCGCTTTTTCGGATCCGATCAAGGCTTTTGGGAATGCGATCGAGCGCGCTAAGGTAACGTTACCACGTAGTCAGTCTTCACATATTTTACGGCAAACGTTCGCCAGTCATTTTATGATGAATGGATGTAACATTTTGACTTTGCAGAAGATTTTAGGCCGTCACAGTTTGAATATGACTATCAGATATACTCATTTAGCACCGGAACACTTGGAGGAGGCCAAATTATTTAGCCCTTTTTCCAAGGATATCGTCCAAAATAACTTCCCGATATGGCAATAGTCACTGGGGACGTACCGAGTGAGGATGCTGCCGTCAAGCCCCCATGGAAGGGTTCACGGCGTTCCTCATTCGGTATGCCTCAGGGTTCGCACCGGCAACAATCTCTTTCGCAAAATCCCGCTCCCTCACTCTTGCTCAAGGCCCCCATGGTTTCGACCGGGAAGCCTCTCGCCGTTCGTGCGGTCGATTCTCGGCAGGTTTCCACGCCAGGGCGTGAACCGCGGATCAATCTCCGGTTCGCTTCTCCGGGAAATTTGCATCAAGAACACGCTTAAGCAATTCAGACGCGAACGCATAACCGGACATGCCACGCCTAGCGGCTTCTACCTCTAACCTGGCGTAATACTCGTAAGGTAAGGCAGTTCGAAATTGACGAAGCTTGACTTTTGCCGACGTTGATAATGCCGGGAATGGGCCAACGTCGAAATTTTGTTGACTATTGGTTGACAGTTTATCCGACATGACAACCCCCTATTGCAGGTAAGTTGCTGATTTTATTGGGGTGAACGATGGGGCTCGAACCCACGACAACCGGAATCACAATCCGGGGCTCTACCAACTGAGCTACGCTCACCATAATGAAATTTTATAAGATGGCACGCTTGGCAGGACTCGAACCTGCGACCCTCGGCTTAGAAGGCCGATGCTCTATCCAGCTGAGCTACAAGCGCAAATCTTGGTCGGGGTAGAGAGATTCGAACTCCCGACATTCTGCTCCCAAAGCAGACGCGCTACCAGACTGCGCTATACCCCGAATTTGACCTTCTATTTTGAAGCAGCGATGCCGCCTCGCGGTGAAGAGACTATAATATCGATATGATTTAACAGTGTCAAACTATTTTTAATTTTTGTAGAACTATATTGGTACATACTCTGTCCGGACAGACCAAACAATTTTATCTTTCATAGGGATTTGTGGACTCACCATTGTAAGCAATGACCTTGATGATGACTTTAGAGACGGCTCGGTAAATTTTGACGGAACCTGACTGAGAATTCATTTATAGCGTCTATAAGATTGGATATTGCGAATTTCCGGAACACTGTCTCGGAATTTGAATAGCCAAGGACATTCTTTGCGCATATACTGTGCGCATAAAAAATGCGCGAGGAATTGCCATGCAAACCGCCGTTAACCCGACTGCCCCCAAAAAATCCGCCAATCTCAGTATCAACAGCGAGTTGTTGAACCAAGCCAAGGCCTTGCATATCAACTTATCCGCCACGCTGGAGCGCGCCTTGGCCGAAGCCATACGTGACAAGCTGCGTCAACAATGGCTACAGGAAAATCGGCAATCTATCGAAGACTATAACCAGCGCATCGAAGCCGAAGGCTGTTTCAGTGACAGCTTGCGGAGTTTTTAATGGCGCAATTTACTCTTTACCGCAATGCTAACCGACAAACCCAAGGTCGTTACCCGTTTCTGCTCGACATTCAGAGTGATTTTCTAAACGAGCTGAAAACCCGGTTAGTGGTTCCCGTGATCAAGTTGGCTGAGAAAAAACCCATTACCCGCTTGAATCCAATTCTTCAATGGGAACAACAGCAATATTTGCTGGTTGTGCAAGAGATGGCTGCCATTCCGGCGAATAATCTCGGTGTCAAGGTGACAGGGTTGGAAATGCTTCGTGGCGAGATTTTAGCGGCGGTCGATTTGCTGATTACCGGGATTTGATGGCGCACAAAGAGCTACGTCGTAAGCGCTCAATGACGTACTTTAAGCTGTAGTCGTTTAGGTGGTCAAGAGGCTGATTCGACGAGGCGCCAAGCCAGCAATGATTCGAAGTCTTCGACGGTTTTTGCCAGGTGCAACTGACGGAACAATGCCACCAGACAGGTATAGGATTCGATGCTGTTGGCTTTGCAGGTTTCGATGGGCGAATAGAGATTAGCGCCGGCCACCGTGTCGCAGAGTCGAGTCAACCAAGGAGAGTTTCACCCCTTAGTTGCTCACAGAACCGTACGTGACAGTCCCCTGTCATACGGCTCTTGATCACACATTCGCTGCACGTAGTAGATACCAGCGGGCAAAGAGATCAGGCTTTTCCTTTCTCAGCTTGGCAAGTCTTTACTCGGCTTTCCTCACCGAACATCGATGCCTGCCCCGCACCCTCTTCAAGAGTCTGGATTGAAAGACTCGCCACAAGTGATAGCTGAAGTTTCGATACCAGAATTTGCCGTAGCAGTTGATCCAGCCTCGTAGAACCGCGTTGTAACGCCTCGCCAGTTCTTCGGCACAGTCCGTCGTCGAGCGATGAATTTTCCAGCTCTTGACGGTTTGCTGCTTCGGTGGGCAAGCCGTTGAGGATAATGCGTAGCGGCGTTGGCCTGGGTGGTGGCCACCAAATACCAGGATAGCCTGCCTCTGTATCGGCAAGCCGCACTTTTAACAGGTTGTTGAAATTTGCCGATATACCTCCGGTTTCGACGCCCTTTTTCGAGGCTTTAGTGGCGCTGGAAGCCTGATTAGCTCTCAAAAACCGGTTTTAGCCTGTTGCAGTTTCTTCAAGCACGATAACCATATAAAACACGCTGGCAGCGCGCGGGTTGTCAGTCGAAATAGATCACTTCTATACATAGTTGGATACTATACATAGCGACCCGTCACTTTATTTGAGCCAATGTCTGCAATATTTTCCCTTTCAGACACCGGGTTCGCGGATAAAACAAACGATACCGGTTGCGACAAATGCGAACAGGCCGGACGCAACAAAAGCCAAGTTGTAGTCGCCCATCAGACTATGGACGTAACCGGCACTGTAGGCGGCGATGGCCGCTCCGATTTGATGCGCAAAGCATATCCAGCCGAACACCACGCCAACGTTTTGTTTCCCGAACAAGTCTGCGGTTAATGCCGAGGTCGCCGGAATGGTCGACAACCAATTCATGCCGTAGATAATCGAGAACATCATTAATTGCCCGGTGGTAGCTATGCTGGGCAGTACTATCAGCGTTGCACCTCTGACGACGTAATATAACGCCAGCGGCCAGCGCTTGCCGTAGCGGTCGCACAACCAGCCGGATAAAATGGTGCCAAACACATCGGCCGCGCCCATTAGCCCCAAGGACATGGCCATGGTCATTTCGCTGAAGCCGTGTTCGATGCCGTGCGGAATCAAATGAGTCTGAAATAATCCGGAGGTGGTTAAACCGCAAATCCCAAAGCTTAAAGCCAATAGCCAGAATTGCGGGCTGCTCATGGCTGATCGCATGGGATTTTGATCGGGCTTAATGACTGCTCCATGAACGCCATAGTCACCATAGGGCAACAGGCCTTTGGATTCGGGATCGTCTCTTAAAAATTTCAGCACCAAAGGCAAAGCCACCAAACCTAACGCGACGGCGATCAACAGCGTCGCCGCGCGCCAGCCTTCGTGAACATTGATATGCATTAGAACAGGGGTGAACACTAACTGGCCGGAGGAGAAGGCGGCCCCCAATATGCCTAATGCTAGTCCCCGGTGTTTATGAAACCAGCGATTGATCAACGCCGATCCCATAATCATTGATGTGCCGCCCGAACCTGCTCCAATCAGCAATCCCCAAAACAAATACATTTGCCAGGATTCCTGCATAAAAACGCTACCGGCAGCCCCCAATACCGCTAGTATCAGAGTGATGACACTTACTTTTTTTGCGCCGTATAAATCCATCAATCGGCCTAAAAATGGCCCGGCTAGGCCGAATAACAGCAGGTTGAGCGAAATCGCCCCGCTAATGGTTTCTCTGTTCCAAGCAAACTCCTGTTCCAGGGACAGCATGATGATCCCCGGAACAGCGCGCAGTGCCGATGTAATAAACAAGCATAGAAACGTGACCGCAAGTACTACCCAGGCATAGTGAACTGAATCAGTGTGACTCTTCGGCATTGCGATTAAGGACTTAAACATTTTCTTGAGGGTTTATTAGTAAGGGATGCTGCATTTATCGTTATGCAGCTGTCTCGAAAGCTGAATGTAGGTTGGGCTGAGCAAAACTAAGCAAACAAAATCAAAATTTTGGGCTTCATTGCATTCGGTTGCAATTCAAACTGATGTGTCCAAAATATGGAAACGCTTCGCGAGACTACTTTAAAAGTCGGGTCTCGGCCCGACAGCCGAGTTTCTTTCTTTTGCTCGGCCAAAAAAAAGAAACCAAAGAAAAGGCCGCCCCGCATACCGCCTTAATCCTGCGCTTTTACGAAAACCTTCTCTGGTTTTCGCCCTTTGGGCCAGCCTATCGGCTGTTCAAATTTGCGCCAGGTAAATTTGTCGCTTTTGGCGAGGGTTTTCGGAAGGGCTACCCTTAGCCCTCCGAAAACGAGCGGCATCCATGCCTCGCCCCTGCCCCCCCCCCTGCGGGCTACTCACTCAGTACATCCCTGTACATCGCCCTTCGGGTGCTGCGCATGCAAATCGGTAATCCTGCCGATTTGTCTCGTCAAAGCCTGCGATGCTCGGGGCGGTATGAGGGGATTAAAACCAGCCTTCGGCTTTTTTCGCTTCGCGTTTTTTTGATTTTCCACATCAGTTTGAACCGCACCCATTGCATTCAGCCCAACCTACCTTTTACGGCAACCTTGTTAGGATGGGCTTTTCATGCCAACTGCATCCCAAAGCAGACTTATTCGGCGTCTTCGATTTTATCCAGCAATTCGATCAATCGGGTGACGCCTTGTAACAAAATGCCACCGACGCCCAAGGCGAACCACACCCCAATCACAAAGCCCCAATGAATCGGGGCGGCGAAGAATTCCTCTCTAAACCAGAAGGTATGCCCCCATTCGTTGAAACCGACGCTGACCAGGATCATGAACGGCCCGAACACCGCCAAGGTCAACGGCAAGGAAATGCCTTTGGCATACAGCGGCAAGCGGGTTCTGGCGTACAGCCAGGCACAGCCTCCCAGAATCACATACAGCGGGAAATTGAAGTAAAACTCGATGATATGGTTGGCGGTAAACGGCGTATCGCGGATTGCCACCTGATGCCAGGAATTGTCCTGTTCGGCAAAATAACTGCCCGCCCAATACACGGCAAAGGTATAAATGCTGATCCACATCGTCAAGGTGAAATAGCGGCGTATCTCTTCCTTGAGTGCCAGTTGCTCCAGATTCCGGTCGCGCGTGGTCCATAAGTAACCCCAAAAGCCGCCGGCGACGGCCGCGATAATCGCCAGTTCGATATAAAACAGCCGCATCCAGTACTGTTCGAACGCCGGTTCCGTGGAATCCAGACCGTGTTCTATGGCAAAAGCGCCCTGATACAGCCGTAAACTGACGTAGATAACGGTCAATATGCCAAAGCCCTTTAAATACTTGGGCAAGTCGATCAAATACCAAGGCAATGATTTGGGATTTTCGCTGTTTAAGCTAACGTGTTCTGTCGTGGTAGCCATGATGTGTGCTCCTGAATTAATTGAATTTGGGAATGACGGCGGCGGAAATGCTGGAGATATAGCGTTTTCCCATCACGTCGTCGTAAAGAAAAAGTAAACCGCCGACACGGCTATCCGCATCTTTGATCAGCCCGTCCAGCTTTTCCGATTCCCAGGCCGCATCGCGCACTTCAATCGTGATGGTACGTTGTTCGCCGGGTTCGATAGGCGCATTGTTATCCAGGCTCAGGCCGTTATTACTGACATCATCCTTGCCGGGAATGTTGCCCACATTGGCTAAGTCGGCGTTCATGAAATGCACGTTGGAGCTGGAAAACTCGCCGATTCGCACCGCCCCTTGGCTTTGATTGTCGACGTTGACCTGCAACAGCATGGCGCGTTGAGCCACGTTGTATTCCGCTTTTATGGCGTCCACATTGACCGTTCCGGCATTGACTTGAGCCGGTAAAGGCAAAATCCGATCCAGTCCCGCTTGTAACGGGATGGCGTCCGGGTAACGGTTGGCGGTGACGGCATTCAGCACCAGTACCAATACCGGCACGCCGACTAACACAGCCTTGGCGATGAGTTTGTCCTGACCGGTGATCAACTCCTGTTCCAAACCGGCATCCAGCATGCGGTAACGGCTGATGAACAAGGGGCGGCGCACCCACCACAACAACCAAGCCGCAGCCAACACGCCCCAGAACACGTGCCAGAACACGCCGTTGGCAAAGCCGAAGCTCTCCATGTCGATCACTTCGCCGTTAATGGTTTTAATGGTATTGCTGAAGTCGTCGGGATCGCCGCCGATTTCCAGCCACACCCCTGGACCCATCACCTGACCCGCGTCTTTTAAATTAAAAAACGGGTGAATGTGGTAACGCCCCGGCAAACGGCCTTTCAAGACGACCTTGAACTCGTAGTCGCCACCCGGCTCCAGCGCCACCGAGTTGGTCCACGGCTTACCGTTCAGGTAACGCTCGATACGGATCAGCACCGGTCCCGGCGTGGAGATATTCAAGAAGCTGGCTTCCGGTTTCGGCACGCTGATCGGCCAGTCTTCGGCGACATGAAACTTGCCGCTGACGCTGACTTCATCGTTGACGTTGAATTTTTGCGTGGACCACTGCACGTCGTACCACTGTATGGTGCGCATGCGAATGAACGGCTCCAGGGCTTTTTCGCCATGCGCCTGAGCGGTGGGTACTGACAACACCGACAATACATTGATACACAGCAGCGCCAACAGCCAAGGTTTAAAAAGTACTTTCATGGCTGGTCTCCTTAAATGCTTTTTAGATAACGGGTATCGGCGAACCATTTGCCGATGTACCACCAGAGCGGATACATCAACGAACATAACAGCGCCGAACAAAAGGCCGCCAACGGTGTGGCGTACTGGCCATAGGTGCGCAAGGTGCCGCGCTCGATGATGCGCAAGTATTCCGGCATGCCTGTACGGATATATTGGAAACCGTACAAATCGGCTACCGTAAGCTGACTGTTGTGGTATTCGACCGCTTGGTGGAACATGCCGAAGATCGGCCAATTGGTGGGATAGAACAACAATGCAAACGCAGCACCGCCAAAGATTGAGGTGATGGTCAAACTATTGGTAAGCATCAATAAGGTATCCAATACCAGTGCGCCCGGCACCATGGTTGCCGGTAACACCATGTTGATGGGAAAGAAATTCCAATAGTGATAGGCAAATACGCGGGTGACCCAGGTGCCCAGCAATAGGGCGGCGACGCACAGCGTGGCACCCAACGGCAGTCGGAATTTATCCCACAACACCGCCTGTACGGCGGCTGGAAAGGTAATGCCGATCAGCGGCGTCACCAACGGCCACCATTGCCGATCTTTCCAATCGACCCAGAAATCCCAGTCGCCGACGGTCAGGGCAAAATGGAGATGAAACGAACCGATGAATAAAAACAAGGCCAGAACCAGGATCAGATAATCGTAAGCTCTGGCCAACCGGGCTTTCTCGCCCCGATAAGGTTTTAGTGTTGATATAGGAATTTGTGCAGACATAGTAAGAATCCCCCGAGTGTGTTTTAGTGAACGGCAGTCGCCATTGTGTGTTTGGGCGCACCGCCAACCGAAAGCCACCCTTGGGGGAGTTAAACCCTATAGGCTGGACGACGCGCTCGCGGTATAAGGTAGGGAGAAACGGCTTGGCTGTGAAATGGTGAAATTTCATCCGCTATCATCAAGACTGTTCATACCGGCAGGCAGCGATTTTGTTTAGTATGCAGCCGAATTTTTAGGAATATCCACATGGCCAATCTACGCACTTTCGACTTAAATCTGTTACTGGCTTTCGATATATTGATGCGGGAGCGCAATGTCACCCGCGCGGCAGAATGCATGTTCGTCACCCAGTCGGCGATGAGCCATACCTTGCATCGCTTGCGCCAGCAACTGAACGACCCGGTCCTGGTTAAATCGCCATCGGGCATGCAGCCGACGGCGTTGGCGCTGGCATTGGTGGAGCCGGTACGCAGTCTTTTACAGGAGATGGAGCGCTTGCTCGAGGCGCCGCAAGCCTTCGATCCGGCATCCAGTCAGCGCCGATTCACCATCGCCGCGACCGATTACATGGAGTTCTTAATCTTGCCGGAGTTGTCGAAATTGGTTGAGCAGTCGGCGCCGGGCGTGGATATTCATGTCAAACGGACGGAATCGGCTTTTCCCTTGGCGCAACTGGAAAACGGCAGTCTGGATGTGGTGTTGGGCTTTGCCTCGGTACTGAATCCGCCCGCGCATTTGCACTGCGCACATTTATTCATCGATCGCATGGCTTGCGTGGTCAGGCAGGATCACCCGAGCATAAAGGCAGCGCCGGCGCTGGAAGCGTATTTGGCGGCACCCCACATGCTGATCTCCAGAACCGGCGATAAATTGGGGGTGATAGACGAGAAATTGACCGAGTTGGGCCTGGAGCGGCATATTAATTTCATCGTGCCGCATTTTTTGTCGGCACCTTTGATCGTGGCCCAGTCCAATATGATTTTGTCCTTACCCTACCGCCTGGCCATCGCGTTTCAGAAACTGGTACCACTGCAAGTATTGCCCGTGCCGGTTAGTTTGCCGGACTACGATTTGGCGATGATTTGGCATCCCTTATGGGAGAAAGACCCGGCCCACGGCTGGTTGCGTGAACAAATCAACATCATAGGCCGGAAAATTAACGCGAGTGAAATACGGCTTTAACGTCCCGGCAGGCCAGCGGCCAAGGGCTTGACCTTTAACAGGAAGTAAGGCGGTTTGGATTGATCATCGCCGCCGTTCAGTGTAGCCGAGCGATGCAAGCGATTAACCACGGCATAGAGTTGTCCGTTAGCGCCGAAACTGAAGGAATCGACCCATGAAAGCCGCTGGTCTTGCGCCAATTGCCGGTATTGTCGGTTAGGCGCTATCACGCCAATGACATTATTGGCTAAATCCCCCAGATAGATATTGTTGTTTTCATCGATGCTGATACCGTCCGAGATCGGTTTGTCGCTGTAGCGTTCAACCTGCCGGGCAAGTTCTTGAGGCGTTAACGACTCGTTGATCAAATCCGCCGCTTTAATCCGGTAAAGGCTGAGGCCGTGCATCGGCCCGAAATATACCCATTCGTTGGCCAAATCCTCGGTAATGGGATTAACGCCAATATGCGGTTTCACCAATTCGCCCGACGGGGTTTTCACCTGAATCGGCACATTGTCGATGACCAAATCGACGTTTTCCGGCACCACACAGCGATGTCCTTCCAGCACCCGCCGCGCCGCGCCGGTCGACAAGTTGACCACGATCAAGGCGGCATTCGCCCCGCCTGCCGGGTCACTGATAAACGCATGATTGTGGTTGGCGTCCAAAGCAAAGTCATTGACGAACGCATCTTTCGGCGCTATGGGGGCCGGCAGGTAAATCAAACGCTGGAGTTTATTGGTTTTGGTATTCCAGCCGACCAGTTTTGGCGTAACGCCGCTACGCATGCCGTTGTCCAGCATCCAGACAATACCGTTACTATCGGAGCGGATACCCAAGACCGAGTCGAGCTTGATCTGTGCGGTCGAATCGGCCGCAGACAGCTCCTTATTCGGAAAAGGCAGCAAGGTTTGATCCTTGTATTCAACCACGGTGTATTGCGGTTGATAAAATTGATGTTGGCTCATGATGATACGGCCGTTGGCGGTTGCCGCGACATTGCCCGGCCCGGTATTCAGCTTGGCGAACACCTCGAAATTTGAGTTGCCGTCAGCTAGGGCTGCAAACGTAGAAAATAATAGGGCTGCACAAGATCGGGTCACACGGTTCATTGTCATCTCCATTATGTTGTTGGTTTAGGCAGCAACATAACGGATCGTTAAACCGGTGTTAAATGACATTATTTCATCACGGACCATTCAATACATTGATGATGCTTTGAGTATTCAATCTTGCCAATACCGCGCTTTCGGTGGATCGATTCGGGATCAAAATTCGCTCAGGTTTGTTCCAACGTACTGGTTAACCTGTCCGCTTCCCAATCTCTGCGGGATGCGGCTGAAATCGAGTGTCCACCGCCCGACCCAACCCAAACACCCGGCCAACGGGGCTGCGTCAAGCGCAGCAAATCGCGGAATTGATTAGAGCGGTTACGCAAATACGAAACCGAAACCTTACGCTTTCTCGCTAATCCGGATGTGCCTTTTACCAATAATCAGGGTGAGAACGACATTCGCATGACCAAACCACACCAGAAAACTGCCGCCTGCCTCCGCTCGCAAGCAGGCGCTGATATCTTTTGCCGTGTTTGCAGTTATCTATCGACCTGCCGCAAGAACAACATTTCGGCCACCCTGACCTTGTCACTGCTTTTTGATGACAAATTACCTAATTTTATTTTGTAACATCGTGACCTTGGCTTTTACAGGTTTGATACGCTGAATAGTTACATATCGGAGTAGATAATCAGCCGATTAGATTTCGGCTCGAAAGAAGGAGGCATGACCGCGCGTCGGCCATCATGCCTATTAGTAAAAATTTAAAAATTAATGGTAATCGTACCTCTCACCATCCGTGGCTCTACGGGATGCTTCAAGATACCGTAAACAGTGCTAGTGCCGTTTGGATACGCTGAGTCATAAGCATAGGCGATGTCGCTAGCGTCCGAGCCAAACAAATTAAAGACATCGACTTCCACTCTGTATTGCTTTTGTTTAATACCGGCGCCCAGATTTACGATGCTGGTTTCCCCCATCCAAAAGGTCCCGGATTCGTCTAATGGCACATGCCCAAAATTACGCAATCGTAAAGTACCGAATAGACCCGTAGTACGAGTCGGATCTTCAACCAGAATACCCGCGCTGATAACTTGTCCCACCGAATTGGGTACATAGTTATTTGTCTCGCCCGGATTCGTCTGCGCAAAGCGTGCCGAAGTGAGCGCATAGTCGAAATCCAGAGTCACCCAATCGATTGGCTTATAGTAATTAGTCCATTCAATGCCATAACGATTGGATCCATTATTAACCTCCGTCGTACCGGCATCGCCAACAAACACTAGCTCCTCGCTTGAATATAGATACCACGCCGCAAACGTTGTGGTTAATCCGGGGATATAGTTACTACGAAAACCGGCTTCGCCACCGCGCGTCCAGGCAGCCGGATCTATTCTGGCTGCATTAGGACCGAGCAAATCGCCGTTAGTCGGATCACGAGTTATTGTGGTGCCACGCGCGTCATTGGAATGATAACCATAACCGCCGTTGATAAAAAACTCGGTGTCATACCAGGGACCGAAAATCATACTCAGTTTGGGACTGAGCATGACTTTGGCACGATTGCCCGAATTAGCGGCATTAACCGCGGCACTGTTCTCGGTATTGCTGAGCTCAGTTACGTTATTGTGAATGAAATCAGCGCGGAAGCCGGCAATCGTTCTGAACTTCTCATGCCAATGGGTATGGTTTTTTAAATAGGTGCCAATCTTAGTCACGCCTACATCATAGGTAGCAACATCGGCGAGAATTTCCCGCTGGTCGGTATGAAAAAGGCCCAGATCCATAATCTGATCGTTGCGGAATTGAATACCAACGCTATTATCCATTTCAAACCCCAGCACCTTGTTGTAACGCGTGTGCTCGAAGTTACCTCCGACCTGCACCCGACGCTCTCTCTGCAGAATCTGGTCAGACGAATACGTTTGATCGACGGGATCGTAATCCGGACATCCGCCAGTGTTACACGGATTATCAGGACTCAATGTGTATCCGCTAAAATTCGAATATAAATTCAAGTCGGTATAAAGCGCATAAAGATTAGCGTCATTTTTCCAATTGTCGCCAAATTGCCAAAAATTGCCGGACAGGCTGTAGCGGTTGGACGTACCGCCATCAGACGGATCCATCGACCCATATAAACCGAGTGTACCGTTGTCGATGGCATAATCCGGTATCTGATTGGTCGCCGTCCAACTATTTGTATAAGCCTTACCGTTAATAGACAATCCCCAATCATGCCGATCGAGCGTGTACTTAAGCATTCCATTGAACTTCTTGCTATCCTCGGGTACTACCCAAGGCCCGTTGTAGAGTAGAAATTCCCCTGCGTACAACAAATCGCCGTCTCCAACCTGATTGGAATTGGCAACCAAACCGCGATAATAATCGAATTGACCGGGAGTAAATTTGGCGATCCCTTGAGACAATCTATTCATCGTCGTCATTTTGCTGTAACCAGCCGACGAAAAGTCGCCAATTTCGGCATAATACGGTCCTTTTCCGTATTCGATCTTGTTAACCAACTCCGGAATAATACTATTGAGATCCATGTACCCTTGCCCATGCGCATGCGTAGTCATGTTCATCGGGATACCGTCAACGTAGGTTAAAAAATCCGTACCATGGTCAAGGTTGAACCCACGCAAAAAATACTGATTCGCCTTACCGGAGCCGCTATGCTGCGTCGCAATTGCGCCGGGCACCACTTCAATCAGCTCGCCGTTTCGCGATAGCGGACGATTTTCGAACTGCTTCTGGCTAATTTCACCTTGTGAAGCCGACTCCGCTATCCCAATCAAATCCTTTCCTCGCCCTTCCTCTACCTCAATAGTTTCCAACTCCTCGACTTTACCTTCGCTCACAGTATGGGCCTGACCTACTCCTCCGCCCATAGCCAAAGTAAAACCGATAGCGATGGATAAAGCGTTCTTCTTAAATATTATTTTTCTTGATTCCATGATCTTTTCCACCTGAACAACAAACGATCAGACATTAACCTTACTAGCCATGTCATTTTGTATGAAAAGTACAAAAAGTATCATATAATCAGTAAGACTATTAAATAATATTTCATACTGAGGCCTTATCTTTCTGTTCTCGAAGCAAGTGGAGTTCAAGTAAGCGGATGAAAATGGGTATGACGCGCATGATGATCAGTCGCCGCCATCTGGACCGGTACCAAGTTTACCGACCCGTGGCGCACGCCGGATTCGGCGCAGATTTTTTCGGCAAAACTGCGCACGATCCGGGTTGATCCCCGTAAAAACAAGGTTTCCAGGCAATCTTCATGGTCAAGGTGTACATGCATAGAACAGACAACCAAATCATGCGCATGATGCTGCAAATGCGTCAGACGCTCAGCCAAACTGCGCTCATGATGGTTATAAACGTAAGAAAGGCTGGCCACACAGTGAGCCGCCTCATCTTTATTAAGACGTTCGGTCTCGATTTCCTTGCGCAACAAATCGCGCACGGCTTCGGAGCGATTGACATAGCCCCTCGCCTGAATCCATTTGTCGAAGTCCGCAGCCAGTTCGTCGCTGAGAGAAATAGTAAATCGTTCCAAAGTCGGCTCCTGTAATTATCGTTATGGGAAGAGCGGATTATAACGCAAAGCCCTAAATGGCCCGATTTTGGGCACTCGTCACCCGAGAGCCCCCGTTAAGTTAAAGTTCGTTTATCACATGAGGAAAATCGATGTCTGCTGGAGATTACCTACACGATCATTTCAGTAAGATCACAATCCGTAGCCAAGTGGGTATTGCGGCGGCCTTGTTACTGCTGCTCCCCGCCGCTAATTTTTTCTATCCGACCGATTACAGCCTAAAAGCCGGCGTACATGGCGTCAGTGCGATTTTGGCCATCGTCGCGGGCACTTATTTGACGCATCGCGCCATTCCATTGATCAAGGGTATGCAGGTACATTTGGCGTCCTTGCGCCGCTGGCTGCTGGCCGCCATGCTGTTGAATTTAGCGGGCGCAATCAGCGGAAACTGGATTTATATGCGCTACCGAGGCCAAGATGGCCCGCGGGATTGGATACTCAAAAACGTCCCGAACTTTCATAACGTATTGATGGAATTCAAGGAATTTGTGTCCTTATTCCCGTTCCCGTTAATGTTGGCGGCCACATTCGTATTGTATTACTACGGGCTGCAGCAGCAGCTGCGTCGTGACATCGCGCGCTTTGTCGGCATCACGATATTAATTTCCTGGAGTTTTTTGATGCTGGGTTTCGTTGCCGGTTTGGTCTTGGCCAAATTACGTTTCGTTTAACAGGAAATTTGCCATGCAAGAAGATTTAGACAAACAAACCGTTTATTCCGGCCCGGTAGTCGCCGCCAGCCTGTCGATCCTGCTAGCCTTTGCGGCGCTGATGATCAGCCACCACATTTCACGATTGACGCCAAGCCTAGACAAACTAGTACATTCATACGGTTATTGGATACCGGGCTCGACCGGCAAAGGCCCGGACGGTAGCATCGGCTCCTATTCCGGCAAAGAAACCCTAGCGATCATGGTTTGGTTGAGTAGTTGGCTGGTTTTTCACATGCTTTGGCGACGCCAGGATTTTCCGCTAAATGCGTGGGCTCGCATATTCGTGATCGGTCTAATTCTAATTACGGTGGGTTTCTTTCACCCTTTGGCCGATCCCATCGTATTGTTCATCGCCGAATTTTTTGGCTTACCTTAAAGACTTTCAATGAAGAAGATAATATTGAAATATTTTCCGCTGATATGCGTACTTTTATCTATCGGTACTGCGCATGCCGAAGGCATACTGATCAAGTCCTACCCTAAAAACAACACCGAAATCGCCGATTTCGACGGCACCATCAAATTCTGGTTCAGCGGCAATGTCGGCGAACGTTCACCGGCGGTAGTGGTCGTGAACAATACCGGCAAAAGAGTCGACAATAGCGACGCCCGCCTGGTACTTGGCGAGCGGCATCGTCTGACCGCCACGACGCAACCATTGAAGCCCGGCCCCTATGCGGCCCGCTACCGCGTCATCACCGAAGACGGCCTGATCGTCAGCGGCGTACTGAAATTTTCCATCACCGATTCGCCTGCAACCATCAAGAAGGAGGCGCCATGAGAACATTTTGCTCCCAGTTGATTTTCATCCTTATGCTTTGCACCTTCGGTCAAGCCGAAGCATCCGTACCCTTAGGCGGCAATAGGAAGGGCGCGGGCGGCAGTTACGATATGTACGGCTGCATGCTGACTAACGATTATTACGCGGTCAATTTTGCCGCCTACCAAATCGATCCCAACCAAGCTCAAGACGGAAAACAGCCGTTACCTGAGGCGGAGTGCGTAGACATGCCTATTGCCGGAAAAACCCAAATCAGCATTGATTTGTTGGACTTGGACGTGCGCAAGAAACCGGTAGCATTGAAAATTCTGCGCGAAGACGGGCAAACCGTCGCCGAACTGCCGATGGCGGTTGCCAAACAGGGCGTGCTGTCAACCTCGGTAGATTTTAAAACGCCGGGAAAATACAAAGCCGTTTTGTATGTCGACGATACCGACTTGCATATGCCTTTGGAGATCAGCGCTCTGCATATTCCGTTGACGGTAGGTATAGCGTCAGAACAGTCTGAAGGCGGCAGCGGAGGTTTATTGATCCTGTTTGCCCTTACCGGCGCCGTTATTGCCATTTCGGCCTACTATGTGCCGCGCCTGCTGAAGCCTAACCGGGTAGAAACAGCTTAACGATCATGAAGCTGCCGGCGTCATTCGGGAACATGAAGGCAACCGTCTATCGGCACACATAGTCACTGCTTTTCCAGCCAAACCAAGAGAATCGACCATGAAATCATCTTTATTGATCCTGAGCGTAGCGGCCATCATCGGGCTGCCCGCTTGCGCCAATCGCCATCATGAGCATGAGCATGAGCACAGCCATTTTACGCCCGGACTCGGTGAGATCATGGCGCAAACCGCAACACGCCATGCCAAACTATGGTTTGCAGGCCAGGCGCAAAACTGGGATTTGGCTGCATACGAAGTGGACGAACTGAAAGAAGGTTTCGAAGATGCGGGCAAATACCACCCGACGCACAAGCACATCGTTCAACCTATTCCCGATTTGATTGCCAATACCATGGATCAACCGCTGGCAGACGTCGAACTAGCCGTCAAAAACAAAGATAGGCAAGCGTTCATCGAAAATTACGACAAGCTGACCGCAGCCTGTAACGTATGCCACCAAGGTACGGATTTCGGCTTTAACGTGGTCACCCGTCCTGCTTTCAACCCCTTTGCGAATCAAGCATTCTGAACCAGCAACTGAAAGTCTTGCCGCAATCAACAGCTTATTAACTTTATGCATGCACCTAAATAATACGGCTGTTTAAAGCCGAATTCTGGATGACATAAAAAAGGGCGGTAATAACCGCCCTTTCCTATTGCATACAAGCCCGAATCTGATTATCTAGAATTGGCCCGATCAATCCCGGGCACGTACTCCAGAATTGTCTAGGCTTCGTTATTCGTTAAATAAACTTCATCAATCCGGCAAAACCCTCTTTAGCGGCTTTCAGCTCTTCCTCAGCCTTTGAAAAATCCGATTTTTTGGCCGCATTTCTGGCATTTTTCAATCTTCCCATGACTTTGTCGCGTTCGAACTCAAATTTGTAGTTCGCGCTAAGTTCGCTGGCATTTTCGTTAGCTTCCTTGATCAATCCGGCGACTTCGTCAGCATTGCCATTTGGAATCGCATCCAAAGCTGCCTGAATTTTGGCATCGACTTCTTTCAGAACTTCCGGCACAGATTTTTTTACTTCTTTTGCAAAGGTTGCCCCGGAAAGACCGAGCAATGCAAAAAATAGAGTGAAAGCTACAAAAAGTTTTCTTAGTGACATATCTTTGAATCCCTAAAGTTATTAAGTAATTGAATTGAAAAAATAGTTTTAGAATGAAATGTATGACTTACGACGTGAGCCGATCCTTTGCTCTTGCACGTGAGTCGGACATATTAAGGCCATGCCAAGTCAACGCTCTATCAACTTGCCGAAAAAAGATTTTACCGCCAGGCGATTTAACGCTACCCCTACTGCGATTCCAACCAGAATCAATACCATAGTCGTCAACGAAAAACCTAAAGTATATGTAACCGTATCGAAATCAAGCCACATATCGTAGGCGTGTACATAACCATGGAGCACTGCAACACTAGTGAAAAGCGGAATAGCAAAATACCCGGGAATCTTACGCACACGAATTAAGGTCATAACTAATGTCAATACTGCAAGATGCATAAGAGGCTCGGCATACACTATTTCGATGAGTACCAAGGTCATTCCGCAACCGAAGAGCATCAAAACCGCAAATGCCAAAGGCATGAAAATATGCCACGGTCTACCGATTCGAGAAACCCATAAACCAGTCGCCAGCATGATTATGAGATGGTCCACGCCTGTAAGCGGATGAATCAAGCCGCCAATAAAACCAATCGATTCGCTCGCCCAGTGAAACGGGTGTGCTGTTACGGCTAAAGGCTGCAAAAGTGCAGCTAATGCGAACGCTTGAAAATATCTTGCCTTGCCTTTCATCACTATCTCCTTAAAGTATTATCAAGTTGATTGGAAACTCGGCTTTGTGGCCACCATATTCAAGAATATGCCCCAAGTGCGACCGGCAAATCATTCCTTGAAGCCAATACACCGTAATTGATAGCGCTGAAAGAGGCGTAGTTTGATAAACCATCCCCCTTTCAGGCCACCGGCGTGCATTATTTCACTGCCGTCGCCAAACTGAGAGTTAGCGTAATTAGGCTTAGCGCCGGCCAATAATGCATTTCCATTCTAGCAGAAATATGAACCTTTTTTCATTTTTCATACTATTCAGGCAAAAAAATTTCGCCAATGCTAAAACGCATACTTGAAACCGGCCTGCACCAAACGCGGCATGCCCGGCTGAATGCCTCGCACCCGATCGACAATATAGGTGTTATCCAACATGTTTTTCATCGCAAAATACACGTTCAAGTCACGAGTCACGTTATAAGATGTCGCAAAGTTAAGCACTACATAGTCGTTGATTTTACCGTATTGACCGGAACGAGCCTCGGCACTACCCGCACCGTTAGGGTGGTCGGCACCGGTTTCAAGATTCATGAAATCGGCAAATTGTTCGTCGGTGAATACCGCCTCTAGATGAGCATCAAAACCGCTAGGATGTGAATAGCCTAATTTAGCCGTCAGCAAATTCTCCGGTGCGTACGGCGCACGCTTACCCGGAGATGAGCCGTACACATTACCGCCGGGACACATAGCCGACATGGTTCCATCGGCTTGCGGCAAACAGTGGAACGCAGAAAGGGTCTCCGCCGTCGGCAACCAGGTATAAGCGATTTGAACATAAGGATTGTGTATCCAATTAAACACATCCGCGCCATCAACTCGAGTCATCAGCTCGATGCCTTCATACAGCGCCTGCCCCTGCGCAACGGGCGTATCGTTACCACCCACCGTACCCAGTACCGTCAGAGCGTCAAAGTCGTTATGAAAATACGTCAACTCGGTCGTAATGCCGGACATAGGCCTCGCCTTGACGCCGAATTCGACATTCCAGCTAAGTTCCGGACCAATTTCGACCGGTCCTCCACTGACGTTATAAACACTGTCTTCGACCCGCGGCGGAGCGAAACCGCGGTGAATACCGAAAAACAAAGTCGCTTCATTAATCGGCGTATAGGTCATCGCAAAAGACGGCAAGATTTCCGTCATGTCATTTTGACCATCAGCACCGTTCAGTAAATTTTTGCGCTGGTAACTAATCGATTCGACTCTTACTCCGGGAGTAAAGGTCCAATCGTCCCATATGAATTTGTTTTGCAAGAAACCCGAATAGGCATCGGCAAACCGCTCGTTATATTCGATCAATGTGCCGTCGCGGGCGGTCGGCGAATCACCGTTTACCGTGCGCCGGTACTGACTCTCGAAATGCGCTCGAAAGCCTGCATCCAACTGACTCTCAATGCCGAATAAATCATGCTTGGCATGCAATACCGGTGTAATGCCCCAGGTTTCATACTGGCGCAAACGGCCGACATCGTAATTGCAGGTATCCATATCGACCGGAATGCCGTTCAGCCGGTTTTGCACATAAGCCTCGCCGCATTGACTCTCGGTCGGAAACTGATTCTGCTGCCGCCACCAATCGCGGTTAAACGTTGACCAATAAAAACTGGTTTCCAAAGTCACGTCATTATTGAAACTATGCTCGTAGGTCGCCGAGGCGGACCAGTGGCTGGTTATAAAGCTGGCATTCTTATCCGGGTTGTACTGCGGTCCTAAATTACGGTATTCCGCATCGGTCATGCCGAAGGTCGCCCCCTGTTCATCCTGATGATAATAGTCTCCTCGCAAGATCAAACGGTTAAGCGCATCGAATTCGATGATGCTTTTCAGGTTTGCATCGTCGATCACGGCAAAGGTATTGTCGCGATTTTCCATGCCTTCCTTGTGTAAATAATCGATCACACCGCCGACAGCATCAATACCCTTCACCTCATCCAACATGCCGCCGTAGCGCACATGTCCGTTCAGATAATCGCGGTTACCCCCGGTAAAACTCATAAAACCGCCGGGCTCTCTCGGTACTTTTGGCGTCAAATAGTTGATCGCCCCACTAATGGTTTGCGGACCGAATTGGGTCAAATCCGCGCCTTTATAGATTTCGACGCTATCATAGCGATCGATTGGCGGATGATAGTAAATATCGTTGTCGCCGTAGGGCGCAAAATTGAATGGCAAGCCGTCTTCTAAAAATAAGACTTTGGTAGAGCGAAACGGATTTTGCCCTCGTATTCCGATGTTAGGCCTTAAGCCCAAACCCTCTTCATCTCTAACATATATGCCCGGCGCTTTACGCAAAGCTTCATTAACGGTAAAGACACGGTCACGTTCAAGCGTTTCTTTATCAATCACGGAGGTCGAACCGGAAAAGATTTCGGCCTTCTCCACGCTTTCATCGACCTGTACCGCCGACAGTTGATTGACATTAGTTAACTCTGTATCCGTTTTATCGCTTGCTTCGGTTTGTTCGCCGGCTACGGCAGCATAAGCCATCAGATACAACACGGGAAATAAGCCGTTTGGTTTTATCATATTTATCCCTCTTAACATTCGGCCGTGCGGCCGCTGAACACAAAGTGTTTAACCACACCTAGAGGACGACGTAAGAGACGATTGATGTTGGGCTAGCCTCCTCTCCGCATCATATGCCCGGTCGGATATCCATATAGGCCATGTAGAAAATATACCGCTCACGCCCCCCTTCATCGGCAAATATCGAAAGTCTCGGCTGAAGCGGGTGGTTATGGCAGATTAATGAAGCAAGTTAAATTTAAGCTGAAAAACAAGTAAATTATCTTTGGACCGATGCTAAGGCCGATTTAAAGTTTGTTGTCACCCTGTATGAATCAGGCACAAAATAAATTAACCGCATGCTCGGCGACAACATGCTTTCCGAAGCTTATGAATATAAAGGCAAACGCACTTTGACCATAAAACCGCCCAGTTCTGTGCTGCGACACACCCGCAAATCGCCCTTATAAAAGTTGACGATGTCGGATACGATGGCCAAACCCAAACCGTGGCCTTGCACGGATTCATCCAGCCGCAAGCCCCGTTGCGTCAATGTTTGAGCGTCAAGTTTGCTGCAGCCGGGCCCGTCATCCGCGACTTCGATAGTCAAGGTATCGGACAAACCTATATCAATGCGGATTCGATGCTTGGCCCATTTGCAAGCGTTATCCAGCAAATTTCCAATCATCTCTAACATGTCTTCCCGGTCGAGATGTACCGTTGAGTCGGGCGCAACGAATTTGATACTCAAATGTTTTTCGGCATGCAGATTGTTCATCAACAGCGTTAGATCGGTCATTTCCCTATAAGGATTAAAACTCATGATCGCTTGCTGGTTGCCGCAGATGCGGGCTCGTTTCAACTCCCTGTCGATGCAGCAATAAAGAGCGTCGCTCTGCGCGTGTAGTTGCTGTCGTAATTCGGGACATTGATCGAATGCTGAATGTTCGGCTACCTTGAATAACATCGCGATCGGCGTTTTCAGGGCATGCGCCAAGTTGCCCATAGCGGTACGGGATTGCTGCAAACGCCGTTCGACCAATGCCAACAAGCGGTTGATTTCCTTAACCAAAGGCCTGATTTCGACCGGCACGTCCCCAACGATTTGCCGTTGATTCCCTGAAGCAACGAGCTCGAGTTCTCGACCGACCGCCAATACGGGTTTCAAAGCGCGCTTCACATCCCAACGCTGCAATGCGATGGCGCTCGCTAATATCAACAGCGTCACACTCAAATACGCCAAACGTATGGTAGTGATGTCGTGATCGACCGCCGACAAATCTTCGGCCACACTAATGTTGATCCTATGCCCAAATTTCACCGTCCCCATGCCGAATACTAACAACGGACGATTTTCAGGGCCATCGAGATGATAAAGCTTGGATTGATTCGGACCCAAAGGCGCTACATTCAAAGAGTTACCGCGTAGAGATGGGGAAGGATAGATTCGGGCATCCACCTTCACCAGATAGAAATGCCCGGACATAGGCTTGTTATAGACTGAACTGATGTGGAAGCTGTTGAATCGAACGCTGTCATCGTCATTACCGGCCAAAGTTTCCGTCAATGAATAAGCGTCGTCGACCAGGCGGGTCGCCATTTGCTTTTCGGCAACAGAGCGTATCACCCAATCGGCCGCCAACCAATGCATGACAAAGATAGCGCTCAATACCGTAATCAAACCGCGTTCCAAGCGTTTGCGTAACGACATCATGGTTTCGGTCCGAAAACATACCCTTGACCACGACGCGTTTGAATCATGTCCGTACCGACGATACGGCGCAACCGGTTAACATAGACTTCGATGACATTGCTGTCGGTATCGCGCGGGTCGTCATAAACCCGCTCAAGCAAATGCGATTTACTTAGAAGCCTGCCGGAATACAGCATAAAATAACGTAGCAATCTGAATTCAACGGCCGTCAGCGCCACCGGCTGTTTACCGGCAACCGTCACGCTTTGTCGCTCTTCATCAAGTGTCACACCCTCAATGCTAAGCGCCGCCTGATTGCGTTGATTGGTGCGTTTCAACACGGCCTGCAAACGTGCCACAAGTTCCGGCAAATGAAACGGCTTACTCAAATAATCATCGGCACCCGCTTTAAAACCATCGACCTTTTCGTGCCAGGCGTCGCGCGCCGTCAATACGATCACCGGAACACTATTATTGGCATCCCGCCAACTTTTCAGCACTTCGAGCCCGGGCATTTTGGGTAAGCCCAAATCCAAAATTGCAGCGTCATAATTTTCGGTCGCCCCCAAAAATTCGCCGCGTTCGCCGTCCATTGCTTTCTCAACCGCATACCCTGCCGCTTCCAACCCTATTTTCAAAACTCGCGACAAAGCCGGGTCGTCTTCAATCAATAATATTTTCATGCACTTGTTCTGACTATTACATGGAGTGCAATTTATAGTCGACCCGCGGATAGCCTTTTTTGTCGCGAGTATCGATTGCCGTGAGGTCTTGCAATTTGCGGCGCTCGATTTGCTGGCTCAGCATTTCTTCCCAATTATCATAAGCGGCATATTCCTTGATACCTGCGGCTTTCTGCTTGGCGAAATCCGCTTTTGCCAATGCAATCAAATCTTGGGCCGACTTACGATCTATGGCTTGCAAAAATTCCTCGTCGTTTTTGAATTGCTTGCGTAATGCCCAATAGGCCACTTCGAACTCGACGCGCAAGTCGTCAGATAAATGCTCTTTGATAAAATTGACTGATTTATTTGCCGTTTTTAGACTGTGACCGTTGATTTCGCCAGCACTGCCACAGGCAGCGGTCAACACCAGACAAACCAAACCGAAACTATTCACCCTGCTCTTCATATTTCCACCCTTCTTGTATAAACATTAAAAATTGATACCGCATATTCGGCATGACGATCGAATTCGCTTCGATTAACGAAGCTGCGCCAACTTTGTATGAATATTAATTAATTAATCTTAAAAAATATTATTTTATTTTTTTTATTCATACAAGCATTCGCTGACCTATCTTCAGCAAAAGTCGTGGGGGGGAGTTGCCGGCGGCCGATTTACAGAATCCTAACAAGTTGAATTTGTTAGTGATTTTTTGTATTTCGCAAACGAAGCGAGATTAAAAAGCGTAGGACAGATCAGAAAACCGGCTGCGAGCAGTTCAACAGCCGGTCAAGAAGTTTTTCTACAATACAGTGCGCTGTAGGAACCAATAAGCGCCCATCAGACAAATCATCGCCGAACAGGCTTTCAGGAATTTATCGGAAAACGCCGGTTTATTGTTTAACCGCCAAATCATGGGCAGGACGATAGCCGCCACCGCGATTTGACCGGTTTCGATACCGAGATTGAAGGACAACAAAGGCAATAAGATACCGGTTCCGCCACTTGAAATATCCATCTCCTGTAACACGCTGGCGAAACCGAAGCCGTGCACCAAACCAAAGCCGAAAGTCAGCCAGTGCCTGCCTTTCGGATGATCTCCACGGATCAAGTTTTCCACCGCGACATAGACGATGGTCGCGGCGATGAACGGTTCGACAAAACTGCCGGGCAACTCCACGACATTCAATCCGGCCAACGCCAAGGTGATCGAATGGGCTATCGTAAAAAAAGTGATGATCTTAATCGCCGGCCAAAAACTATGGGTCACCGCCAACAAGGCAAACAAGAACAGCAAATGATCGTAACCGGTGACGATGTGTTCGACGCCTAGTTTAAAAAAGTCGACAAAGGCCGAAAACCAAGAACTGCCGCTGACCTGTTGTTCTCCTTCGACCATGGTAAAATCAAGTTCCACCTGATCGTTGGCCTTATTCAGCATTTTTTCCAACAGGGTTTTGCCGTCGGCGTTTCTAATCTTCAAGAATTGCTGATGACCATCCGGCAGCAATGCCAGAAACTTGGACTGTACTAGCATATGCTGGTGCGGCACTGGCTGAAACAGAAACTTCACATGGGCATTGTTTTGATCGTCATAATCGACTTTGCCCGGTTCCAAAGGCGCCGCGTCAACACCGTCGACATTAACACGCAACTGCTCGGCCAACAGCTTCGCAATAGCCGGTTTTGCCGCCTCGCGTTCCGCGTCGCTAACTTCGGCGTCAAGATCGCTATCCATAGGGGCGAAGGCTTCGATGTCCTGCAGGGCGAAGGTGATTTTCGCGGCGATCAGCTCATCGCCAATCAACATATCGATTGAGCTCAAGCCCGGAGGATGTGCTGCGACCCAATGCGACTGCAGCAATAGTCCACAAATTAAAAAATATTTTGCGAAAATAGATAAAAACTTCATTCCCTTAGATATATTCATGCTTGATCAGTCCCGGCCGGAATTTGATTTTCGTTTGAATCTATAAATCAAAAAGCCCAACACAGCGATCAACAACACAGCCAACCCAATGACGGCAAACATCGGCAACATGGAACCGTCCGGTTCTACGCCCACGTCCAGCGGTACACGGAAACGATCGTCTTCTTCGACGGCGTCGCCAATCAGCAAATAAAGCACATAGTCGCCTTTTTTATCGATCTCGGCCTGAGCCTCGACCGCGCCGCGCGGATAAAACTTGCTTGGAATTTCGGTAATCGTACGGATCTCGCGTATATCATCCGGAAAGGGCTGCCCGGTTTTTTCCACTTCCACCAGGCGGATGCCGATGGGTATGGTACGGATGTCGCGATCGATCAAGTCTGCGGTAAAAAACATTTTACCGGCACGAGGTATTTGCTGACAGAACGGTACAAAAGCCGCTTTGTCTTTAGCAGACTCGCCTTTCTCCGGCTGTATATACGCGCTGAAATGCACCGCGTAAAAGTCGTTGGCGATAATGCAATCCAATTCCGGCCGATTGCCCAGCGCATTGGACTGTTTCTCGCCCCAGCCGAATTGTTCGCAGCCGCTAAGAAAAAAACAAACCAGTAAACTGGATACGAAAAAGAAAGAAATTCGTTGTATGTTCATGGAAATATTTAAAGAGGGAAAACACCGGATTATTCCGGCTTAACGGTAAACTGAAATTTTCCGGTAACGATGTGAGTATCCTGGGAAACTACACGGTAGCGCACGGTATAGGTACCCGGAGTCAAATCTTGTACCGTCGCGTAGATGTGGGAGCCGTCGAGCATTTCTTGCGCGACATCCCGGTTATCGACACGCTTGCCGTCGCTATCGACGACAGCCAATGCCTTATATTGACTTCTGACCGGATCGTTAAACCAAAGGTCGATTTGTTTGGGCGCCACACTGACTTCAGTATCTTTTTCGGGCTGCGACTTAACCAAAATCGCGTGAGCAAACGCGGTAATTGGCGTCGACAAACCCGCTAGCAGCATCAGAGTAATAGATAAACGGTTTAATTTACGCATAAGACGATCTCATAGACTCATTATTGTTATTGAATTATCGCAGACATCCATTGCTTGGCTGCGCCTGTTTTTTGTTCGAGCCACATGGCTAAAAAACCGCTAGGCGTGGATACCAAGCGAGGAAACTGCGCCGAACCGCCCGGAGTTGAAATTTGTCTGGCCGGAGACCAATGCAGACCTTTATCAAAAGACTCGCTAATCATCACCGTTGAACCGGCCGCCCCTCTGGCATCCCATATCGCCAGAAGGCGTTCATTGCCCGAAGCCGCGATATCGCTATGGAACGCCAGCGACCCGCCTCCCATCGATTGCGGTGGCGACCAGCTTTTGCCGTTATCGCTTGAAGATAGATGATACAAGCCTGCTTTGCTTTCCTCTCCGGTCCAAACCAAGGTTTGCAAGGTATCGCCGGCCCAGGCGATCGCTCCGCCATTGTGCGGGCAACCGTCGAACACCCAGTTAAATTCGCCGACGGTGCTGATGCGTTGCCAGTTTTGGCCGGCATCTTCGGTTTGAGCTAGCGCCATATCGCGCGGTTCCATATCCCGATAAAGCACATCGACTTGTTGATCCGGGCCGATCAACAAACGGTTCCAACAGCAAGAGCAACTCGAATCATCGATAGTTTGCGCCAATTCCCACGATAGACCCGCATTGCTTGTTCTGGCATAGCGAACGCCCTGATAACCGTTTTCATCTCTATCGTCCAACCAAACCAAATGAAAACGGCCTTGCGCGTCTCCTGCCAAGTCCGGATGCGATTGATCCGTTTCGGGCCCGGTCGGATTTGCGCCCGATTGCCAATGCGCGCCACCATCCTTTGAATAAATAAGCTGCAACGGCCCCATGCCCGGAATTTCTCCCGTTGCCTGCCAAATGACCAGCAGATTATTTTCATGCGCAGCAATCTGAATGTCGTTGCCGGTGCCGGACTCCAAAGTGTTTGATGCGTATTGTCCTAAAGATACGGGCTTAGACCAATGTCGGCCGCCGTCCTCAGACTTGATATAAGCAACGTAAGGTTGTTTAGGCGTCGCAGTTGCCGCCGCAAAAACAGCATGCAGTATCCCCTGTTCGGGGTAGATATCGAAGCTAATCAGGTCGTTCCCGGCCAAGGCCGGAACATCGATGGATTTAAGCCGCACAAGCTCGGCCGGACGTAAAACGTGATCTTTAACCGATGATTCGGAGCAAGCAAGCAAATTCACCGTGATCAGCAGGCACAATCCTTTGCGAATATTCCTCAAGTTAAAATCAAACATGGTTTAAAACACTCATAAACGGCCCTTGATTACATCATAGTGATCGCAAAAGCCGAAACTACTTTAATTTTTTGCGGGCCTTTGCCGGCGGATTAAAACGTAATTCTACCTTCAATCCGCCCAGGCCTGATTTTGAAAAGGCAATATCGGCATCGTGCAAACGCACGATGCGCTGCACGATGGATAATCCCAAACCGCTGCCTTCAACTGATTGAGCGGTATCTATACAGCGATAAAAGCGTTGGGTGATGCGCTCATGATCGTCATCAATCACGCCCGGGCCACTATCTTCGACACTGACCCAAACCTGCTGTTTTTCTTGTCCAAGGGCTACAAAGACTCGCCCCCCCATGGGCGTGTACTTGATGGCATTGTCGAGCAGATTTCGAAACAATATCCCGAGCAATTGCGGATTTGCCGCGATAGCTATACTTTCATCGCCATTCAATTCAACCTCGATTTGCTTCTCATGAGCGGAGAATTCAAGATCGCTAATCGCTGCCACCATGGCCTGATATAAATTAACGTTCTGTTTAACCAGTTGCGCGTTGTGATGCTGCACGCGGGACAAGGTCAAAAGTTGCTGTACCATATGCGTCATGCGCATCACGGCTTGCTGGCACTTTTGCAAAGCCTGCTTGCGCATGGTCTCGTCTTTGGTTTTTTGCGCAACTTGCAATTGGGTCATCAGCCCCGCTAACGGAGTTTTTAACTCATGCGAAGCATCCGATGTGAAGTTACGTTCATTGGCGAAGGCCTGTTCCAACAATTCGAACAAGGCATTGATCTGCTTCACGATGGGTATCGCTTCCTCGGGCAAATTTTCAAGCGATAAGGGCTGTAAATACCCAACCTCCCTTGATGCCAATTCTTCCTTTAGCTGATTGACCGGCTTTAACGTACGGTTGACGATAAACAGTATGACCAGGGTCAACACCGGCAAAGCCAGCAACATCGCAATCAATTGCTGGCTCGCCAACGACTCCACCAGCGAACGCCTGATATCGTCGCGCTGCCCGGTATGAATCACATAATCGCCGTTTTCGGTGCCGATACTGAATACATGCCATAAGTGGCCGTCTATCATGGTTTCGCTATAACCGTTTCGCGTCAACGACAAGGCGAATTCCGGCGCACTTTCGGAACGCAGTACCACGCCCTCTTTGACCGAACGTAACTGAAACGCTATTTTCCGTTCGTATTTATGTCCCAAAATCGGCATATAAAACAGGTCGGGCGACTTATCTTGGTCCCACAACTTATTTAAGCGGCGCTGTTGCAGCAGATTTTCGACGAAGGCGTGCACCACCCTGGCCGATTGGGCGAGGTCGGCATTGAATAATTTGGTGATTTCGTCCCGGGTTTGCTGATAGCTGATATAGACCGTCGCCCCCCACACCAGCAACAGCGATGACAACAAGTAAATTAACAGCTGCTTTCTGAGCGAGCGCGGCCGAAATCTGAGCTTCATGCCTTCAGTTTTCGTCGATGATATAACCGACACCTCGAATGGTCCGGATCAGGTTGGCATCCAATTTCTTGCGCAAATGATGTATATGGACCTCGACCGCATTGCTTTCGACCTCCGACCCCCAGGCATACAATGCTTCTTCCAGTCGCGCGCGCGACGTGACATGGCCGATGTGATTCATCAGATAGTTCAAAATTTCATATTCCTTTTGCGACAAGTCGGCCACGACCCCGTTGTAATACACTTGATGCGCCGCCGGATCGATGGTGACGCCTTTGTGTTCCAACAACGGCAAGCCATGCCCTTCTTTACGGCGAGACAAGGCTCTGAGGCGGGCGCAAATTTCCGTCAAATCGAAAGGCTTACAGACAAAATCGTCGGCGCCATTATCCAGTCCCGCCACCCGCTCGGGTACGCCATCGCGCGCCGTCAGCACCAATACCGGGGTAGCATCTTTACGTTTACGCAAATTCTTCAACACCGTCATGCCGTCCATGCGAGGCAAATTTAAATCCAATACGATCAAGTCATAGTTATTCAGCTTCAAGGCCTCATCGGCCTGCGCGCCATCGGTCAACCAATCTACCGCATAGCCTTCCAACGACAACCCGGCCTTTAAGCCATCACCTAGAATGGCATCGTCTTCTACCAATAACAATCGCATGCTTTACTCACATTTCTCCACGTCGAAAACAGTACCTTTGACCGCGACAACTTTGACTTTACTGCCTAAAGGACAATCTGCACCGCGCACTTTCCACAAAGTACCATCGACGTTGATTTTACCTTGGCCATTTTCGATTGCCGCAATCAGGTTAAAGGTACGTCCAATGTACTGGGCACCTCTTTGATTTAACAACGGATGATCGCTCTGCTGCGCTTTGGCGCTGACGAAACGGCGCCAAACCAATATCGAGGCGACCGCCAGCACCGAAAACAAAAACAACTGCACTTCGAACGGCGTTACCGGAATGACCAGCAATACCGAGCCGGCCACGAATGCGGACACCGCCAGCCACAAAAAGAAAAAGCCGGGCGCCAGCAATTCTATCGCTAAAAAGCCGACCGCCAACACCCACCAATACCAAAATATAATTTCAAAATCACCCATGGTTTACGCCTTTTTACTCAGCGCTTCTTTGGCCAGTTCGCCGATACCGCCCAATGCGCCTATGACACTGGAAGCTTCCAACGGCATCATAATCAATTTGCTATTGTCCGCCGCTGCAACTTCTTTCAGCGCTTCCACGTATTTTTGCGCGACAAAGTAATTGATAGCTTTCACGTCGCCTTTAGCGATGGCGTCGGAGACCATCATAGTCGCTTTAGCTTCGGCTTCCGCCATCCGCTCGCGTGCTTCAGCCTCGAGAAACGCGGCCTCTTTTTGGCCTTCCGCTTCCAAAATCGCGCTCCGTTTCAAGCCTTCGGCTTTCAGAATTTCGGCTTGGCGCAAACCTTCCGCTTCCAAAATCTGCGCGCGTTTTTCCCTTTCCGCCTTCATTTGCCTAGCCATCGAATCGACCAAGTCTTTCGGCGGCGCAATATCTTTGATTTCGATGCGGGTTACTTTGACTCCCCACGGCGTGGTGGCATCGTCGACCACCGATAACAAACGCGCATTGATTTCGTCGCGGCGGGACAACAATTCGTCCAAGTCCATCGAACCCATCACGGTCCTAATATTGGTCATCACCAGATTGATAATGGCGACATCCAAATAATTGACTTCATAAGCCGCTTTAGCCGCATCCATGATCTGGTAAAACACCACCCCGTCGACCCGCACCATCGCATTATCCTTGGTGATCACTTCTTGTGAAGGCACGTCCAACACCTGCTCCATCATGTTCAGTTTACGGCCGATGCGGTCGATAATCGGCACGATGATGTTCAAGCCCGGGGTCAGCGTATTGGTGTATTTTCCAAAACGTTCGACGGTGTACTCCATGCCTTGCGGAACCGACTTAACGCTCAAAAACACCATCAGTATCGCAAATACGAACAATACTGTTACAAACAAGCCGAAGCCGCCCATAGCCCCTCCTCAATTAATGATATGAAATGATTGTTTATTGCAAACTGCCGACCAACTAATAATAATGCATCCCTTTTAAACTTGCAGGCAACAGAACAGGACACGATTCATGAATACCCTGATTTATTATTCCTTCAATATCTTTATCCTTATGTTGGTGGTGTTTGGCATCGGCATGTATAAACCGAAATGGATTTTGTTTTGGATGGACAAACCAAGCCGCATGCCCATTGTGTTTATTGCAGCCATTTTATTCATGATCGCGGCGGTCATGTTCGGTGAAGGCAACAAACAGTTAGCCGAGGAAAAAGCGCAGCAAGCCAAACAGCAAACAAGCCGTCCATTCGATACCGAAGTTCCCGATTTGCATTAAGCGACGAATCGCGGTCTAAACACGCAGTTTACTAACCAAGATTTTTAACGTTTGCAAATCTCCTGGCCCGGCATCCGGCTGGTAACGGAGCCGAATAAAGGCGGCAGTGATCTGCTCAACCTGTCGGGACAATGTTGGTCGTCGTTTTTTTACGCGTTCGGCAAAACTTTGCGCCCCTTCACCCACTTGAATTTGAATTCCGGCTCGGGCCAATTTGTCGCAAAATCGCCGGTAGTAACCTACAGCTTTATCCGTCGACAAGTTTTTTCGCCTGAGCAAGTACCATGTTAAAGGTAATGTGGCTAGGACGACACCGCCTACCAACCATTTTGCCCAATCGACAACACTCTTGATTCCGAGCGATTCAAGTAATTGGCGTTGATTGACGCTTCGGTAATTAATGACCCAGCGTTGCCAGTTATAATCAATGCTTTGCCAAAAGTGCCGGCTGTACTTTAGCCAGCGCCATGCTGCCGATTCTTCCACCGGTAAGCTGAAATTGGCCTTGCCGCTGGCGATTTGCAGATCGATGTTCACACCGCGTTCTATTCTTTCCGGCGCAATCATGGCCGTTGGGTCGAATCTGACCCACCCTCTCCCGTCCAGCCAAGCTTCCGCCCACGCATGCGCGTCGGCCTGCCGGATTTCCATAAATCCACCGACGCTGTTTATTTGACCTCCTTGATAGCCTCCAACGACTCGCGCCGGAATCTTAGCTACCCGTAACAGGTAAACAAAGGCTGCAGCATAGTGGCTGCAAAACCCGCTGCGCGTTTCGAACAAAAAGGTATCGATCGGATTAACCGGCATTAGAGGGGGCGTCAGCGAGTAAAAAAATTCTTCCCGGCGAAAATGATGCAACAGATTGTCGATGAATCGCTCAGGCGCTTGGCTCAGCCCGCCTAACGCCTCGACCAAGGCCAATTGTTTTTCGGTGGCGGAACCAGGCAATTGCAGGTTCTCTAAAATTTCGGCCTTATCCAGACTGCCCGAGTTATAAATAGGCCGGGATGTAATCGTGTATTCCGCCCGTTCGCTGGGCCTTTTGCGAGTTTTCAATTGATAGTAGCCGTCGCGGTGCAAACTATGGTCAAAGCTTTCCGGCATGTCCAATGCGTACACCCAATCCTCTTTTTGCGGCTCCATCAACAGGGTGTAATCATAGGCTTTGCCCGAGAATGCGGGCGACTCGGTCTGCGACTTGTTCCGATTACCCATCGACCAGCGTACGCCGTCGGTGTTCGAATACACGGGTCCTCGCCAATAGCGCAAGCGCGGCGGCGGAATTTCACCTTTGAACCGCACCCTGAATACCAATTCGCCGGACAAACTTAATTGACTGATAGCGCCGGGTTCGAGCGTGTCGCTCAGACCCGAAAGAGCCTTGTTGTCGTCTTTAAACCACATCCAGCGCGGCGCTTCGAGCCTCGGGAACAACACGAAAATCACCACCGCCAATGGCAAGGACTGCAAGGTAATGGTTGCGGCGATTTTGACCGCCGCCCACGTCGGCACCCAGCCGGCGGTCTGCACGACCAAAGCCGCCAACAAGGCCACGCAGACGGCTAGGATATAGCAGGCCATCAAGATACTTTGTTCGTATAAGAACTGGGAGGCTGCGACAATAAATACCAAATAGGCCACCAACACCACATCCCTTTTGCCGCGTATTTCCATCAACTTCAAACCCAGCGCCGTGACGAACAGGGCGGCTCCGGCATCGCGGCCGAACCAGCCGCTATGCCTGATCGCCAGTATTGCGATACCGGCCAAGGTTAAACCGGACAACAGCCATCGATTCGGCAGCCAACGCCTTTGCCAGATGGCGGCGAATCGCCAAGTCAACAACAAACAGAAGAAGCCGAATATCGGCAAGGATAAGTGCCAGGCATGGGGCAAGGCGATCAGGGCGATGGAAATCAATAAAAAAATCAGCGAGCGCTGATTCAAGCTATTTTCGATCATAGAAGGCCGAACTCCGGGCCCGGTTCACCGAGTTGCCGACAGCCTACAGCGATTCGGCCGATTAAACAACCCTAGCCAAACCGAAATCGAGACATCGATCGAAAGCCCGTAAGGCCGGCCTCATCTAAGGCGTTTGCCGACGCGCGTCAAACCCGCCGCTTGTTGTTGATCGTCAACAGGCTTATTAAACCGCCAGCGAACATCCAAATTGCGGCCGGCACAGGCACGGGCGCTGGACGAAACGCGGTCAATCGCAGGGAATCGCCTAGACCTTCCGCGGTTGCGACCTGAAAAGCGCCCCCTAACGAAGGCGCACCAGAGCCTTCGATGGCGATCAGATTAAAATCGCCCGTAGCGCCGTCGAAGGTACTGCCCCATCCGCCGTTACCGGTTTCCTGCCCCACCAGGTCTTGAGCAAAGTCCAATGGGACGGGTTCATACCAGGAAAAATAGGAAAAATCATCTAAGGTAAAAGAGGCGTTTCCGATAGCGGCACCCGAAATTGTCATTGAAAAATCCAGGATTTCGCTGCCCGGGCTTAGAAAAACGTAATTACCCGCTGCGGGAAGCAAGGCGAAATCCAAGGTTAAATAGCCATGCGCTTGAGCGGAATTACCAAAGTCCGCCCCATTCCATTCCAAGTAGAAACGGTTCGACTCAACTGCCGCAGCATAAGCTTGAACAGGGACTGAAAAAACCAGCACTGCAGTCCAGCTGATCCATAATTTTCTTAGCGAATACTTCATATCGTTCCTCTCATGCATTGATTACGAACAGCGTTTCAGGCCGATACGCCCCAAGCCTAACAATGCCGCCCCAAAAAACCAAAATGCGGGCGGAATCGGTACCGGCCTGAAAGAGGTCAAGGCCAACTCGTCTCCTAATCCGCCCTCGGCGGCAATCACGAATGCCCTGCCCGCCGCAGTCGGGGCCAATGGGTTTTCGATGAGATTTGCGAACAAGTTGAAGTCGCCCGTCTCCGCGTCGTTGCTTCGATCGCTTCCCCATGGGCCTCCCAGAGTTGCTTGACCGACGACTTCTGAATTTAAGTCCAAAGGCCACTCGGTCGAGGCTTTTGCCGTCCACATGAAAAAATCGAAGTCGGCCAAACCAAAGGTACCATTACCGCCGGTAGCGCCCGAAACCGTTACCGTAAAATCGATTATGTCTTCCCCCGGCAATAACCAAGCGTTGTCGGAGGCACCCGAAAACTTGGCGCCGTCACTTGAAATGACGGTCATCCAGCCGTGCGCGACGGCGTTATTGCCGAAAATCGCACCATTCCAATCCAAATAAAAACTGCTGGTCGCAGTCGAAACGGCTTGCACCGGCAACGAAAATGCGGTGACTAATCCAAGCACTAAAATACGCATCAAAAATACCACGACATCTCTCCTTCCTCTGTCTCCGGAAATGGCGCCAACAAATCGCTTTTTTGCGGTAGCTGGACCCAAGCAGAACCTACCAAACCACACCACGATCATTCGATCCGCTACGTTTATCCGAAACAAGAGCGGTTAAGACAAGAAACACGGAGCGCGAAATCGCGCTCCGTGCGGATTGCGTCAATTGACAGCTAGCGAAGCCAAACCCAGTTCATCGCAACTGTATAAGAACGCATCGGCCGGTGACGGCACTTTTCTGACTAGCGGAACACTGCTATCGGCGACCGCGTTCGGATCGCAACTTTCGACGATATGCGCCCTAGCCTGAGCCTGTTGCGCCATTGCCTGGCTCAGCAGGCTGTTACGCAAAGGCTTAACCGGAGCCAATTGAGCCAGTTTCAAGAAGTAATCGGCCTTCTCCAGATATTGCACCGCTTTCCAGTTGTTGCCTAATATGCCTTCCTTCAACACCTGAACGGCATCCAGGTTCTCTTCTTTTGCCAAACGGACCAAATCGCGTGCAGCTGCATTGTTGCTGATCCCCTCGGCCTGATCGGACAGCCGCTCCGACATGCGCATATTTTCCAAGGCATTGATCGAACGCAGGAATGACGCGATAGCCACGATCTGAGTTGAATCCAGCTTGATTCTGCGATCTGTCCCTTTTGAAGACGAGCCGGGCGAAGTATTAAAAGCATCGCTATTATATGCGGCGATCGCTTCTTCGAGGGTGCTGACCGCATTATTGTGAAAATAAGGCGGTGTATCCGCGGCCTCGATCAGCGGCGACGTAGCGAAACGACCGTCCCCAAAGCAATTTGGATTATCACCGGCATCTGGCCCGCAGAAGGCGGGATCGGTACCAAAGCCACCGTCATAAGCCATATCGGGCTTCAACAGGCGTGCCGGATGAATTTTCATGTTTTCCATACCGGTATTGCGAGTCGGATTGGCTTTGGTGGTCGAACTACGCGCACCGGCATTTTGGTGGCAACCATTACAGTTGGCGGTTTCGCCCAAGACTGGCTGACCACCATTCACCGGGTTGACTTTTGTATCGAACAGTTCTTTGCCCGCCTGTACCAACGGATCTTTGAACGTAATCTGATACAACGGATAATCCTTATTACGTCCCAACGACAACATATAGGCTTCAACCGCATCCAGCTCATGCTCGTTAGCCAGGCGGAAATCGCTACCAACCATGCGCGTCATCGTTCGCGGCATATGTTGAGTAATCGCGCCCAGAGTGAATTCCCTCAGTGATCCGGTACCGGGCGCACCGTCACCACTCCAACCGGTAGAGTGCGCAAACAGATTATCTTGGGTAAATTCGCCCCCTTTGCCTACGTTGTATTCGCCACCGAAACCCGTTTCACCGAAATTGTCGTCCTCTGGATTATAATCCGGCGCGGTATCGTTGATCTCGTGATCAATCGAGGTAAACAGCGCCAAGGTATGCGGTACGCTACGGTAAATATCCGGCCCGGCGAAACCGTCTACATTGGTTTTGATCAGGGCGTGTTTACGCATCAACACCGGATCCTCCAAGTCCGCCAATTCCGGATTGGTTTCCGCCACAAACAACGGATCGGATGCCGGTAACTTCATGATGTAATTCGGATCCAGCGTGAAGTTGTTGTCTTCGCGGTGGCAAGTGCCGCAGGTGCGCCCGTTCCCGTCGAAGGTTTCGTTGTGGAATATTTGCCGGCCTTCGGCTATTAACGCCTCCAATTGTTCCGGAGTCAGATTCGCTCCGGCATCCGCCTGCGCGGCTTTAGGTAATAAAAACTCAAAAGGAACGCTGTTTTCCGACGCAGTCATGGCAATATCACCGACCGACGTCGTCAGCCAAGGCTTATCGGCATAGTACAGTTTATGCATCAAGCCGGGAGCGCCCGACAACACTAATTGGTCAACCGGGGGTTTACCCGCTTCGGTCACCACAATAGAGTCCATGGTGAAACCCAATAATTTGCTGCGTTCCAGGCGACTTGCCAAATGGCCTTTACCGTCGTTCACAGCAAAGCTGCCCAACTGAATCATATCGTCCCCCGCTTTTGGCCTTACGGAACCATCCTTGCTATCCACCAGCCAGAGATCATATTGACCGGCCTTCATTGAATCGGCTGTAAAGGATAGTTCGCCGGTTTTTAGGTTAAATTGAAAGCGGCCGCGAGCTTTGGAAATGGAGTCGGTCAAAACGCTGGAACTCCCTAAAGCCAACCGTAGGACTTCGGGCTTTCCGCCCTTGGCTTCATAAGCCCTGCTCCAGTTCATGAGCGATGTTTTCAGCGTATCGACATCGCCATGCCCTACGCCGTAAGCTGATTGGCCAAATTCCGTTCCGGTCGATATCGATTCCGGATTTTGAAGGTAGATACCGGTCGCCAGTGCCGAAATAGCAGCGACTGTCGCTGAAAATTTAAAAATTGTTCTCCTCTTACCATTGAGGCGATGTTTCCGTTGCATTAGGTTCTCCTAGGTCAACTACTTGTGCAGAAAAAGGCCGGCAATACGTTGGAACGTCCAATCGTATTTGCTTCGGTCATACCCCGGCCTATAGCCGATTACGTTGAATCGCATGTCTTATTCAATCAGGAGGCACCGTCTGAGTATGCACACAACGCAATAAATATGAGAGCAATCCCGCTCTGAGCAACTGCAATAGCAAGCGTTAGGCCAACACCTAAGAAACGCCTAGCGACGCTGGCATAAAAAAAGGAGCTCAAGAAAACTCCCGAGTAAAAAATAAGGGAAATAACTTAGTTTAAGTTATTTCCCTTATTTATTTTCGTAATATCTCGTCGGTAATTTTCTTCGGAATATTGGATAGAGCGAATCCGCTATCCGTCTATAAGTATCTAAATTTATGGATTTTTTCAGACTGACAAAATTAACAAGATCTAACGTTTTGACTGACACTTTTGTCAGATCGAATTAAAGCCAAATCATTTCCGCCTACCCGCGCGAATACCTAATCACAATGGAAATAAACGAATATGTTAAAATTTAATCCATGTATGAACTGGAAACATTTAAACTGATCGAACGCATCAGTTCGGTATTACGCTCCGAAGAACGTAAAAAATACGCCGCGATCGGCTTACAACCTGTTCACGGGCAAGTACTTGAATACCTTGCCAAATGTAACAAATACAGCAACACCCACGCTTCGGTGGCGGAATACCTGGGACTGACCAAAGGCACCGTATCGCAATCCATACACGTACTGGAACGCAAACGCTTTTTGGAAAAAAAAACCGACAATATC
The DNA here is from genome assembly GCF_054172045.1 of Methylomonas sp. MgM2. Lineage (NCBI taxonomy): Bacteria > Pseudomonadati > Pseudomonadota > Gammaproteobacteria > Methylococcales > Methylococcaceae > Methylomonas > Methylomonas sp. MgM2. The sequence goes on from NZ_JBSYXO010000010.1 coordinate 49,500, forward strand.
GATGGCCGCGTCGTCCACTTGAGCTTAACCGACAACGGTCGCGCTCTAATCGACGAGCTGAAGCCGCTCGACATTTTCAAGCAAGCCGAGGCCAAAATCAGCCGCCATGTCTTCGATACGGTCGACAATGCGCTCAAGGCCACCTTAGGCATCTTGCAGCAGGTCAACCAGAGCAAAAGTTTCGGTTTATGTCGAACCTGCCGTCATTTCAGCGTGGAAGCCAACCACTTTATATGCACGTTGACCGACGATCCGCTTGACCGCGAGGATACTGATAAAATATGCCGCGAACACGCCTCTAATCCCAATACCTTCATCGACCGAGAGTGAGCCTTATGTTTGACCCAAAATCCATCGATAACATCGCCGACCGTATCGCGAGCGCCATTCCACCCAGCTTGAATAACTTCAAAGGCGATATGGAAAAAAATATCCACGCGCTTTTACAAAGCGCATTGTCAAAATTGGACCTCGTAAGTCGCGAAGAATTTGAAGTACAAAAAGCCGTATTGACCAAAACCCGTTTGCGCCTGGAAGAACTGGAAAAACGTGTCGAAGAGCTGGAAAAAAGAGTTTTACAAGATTAAGTATTATGTCTTTGGCTATCGTCTATAGTCGCGGGCGTTCCGGAATCGACGCTCCACTGGTGACTGTCGAAGTGCATATTAGCAACGGCTTGCCAGCGCTTAATATCGTTGGTTTGCCGGAAGCTGCCGTCAAGGAAAGCAAAGACCGTGTACGCGGGGCCATCATCAACTCACATTTTGAATTCCCGTTTCAGCGGATCACAATAAATCTTGCGCCGGCCGATCTACCCAAAGAAGGCGGACGCTTCGACCTTCCCATCGCGCTAGGCATACTTGCCGCATCAGGACAAATCCCTAAAGACCGACTCAACCGGCTTGAGTGCATAGGCGAATTGTCCTTGGGCGGCGAGCTGCGCCGGATATCCGGCTTACTACCGGTCGCAATCGCTAGCCGTGACGCCCGTAGACAACTGATCCTACCGGTTAGCTCCATTTCCGAAGCGGCCTTAATTCGCGACGCCGAACTTTTACCGGCGAAAAACTTGCTGGAAGTATGCGCACATCTAAATGACCGCAGCCTTATAAAGACATATCAAACCACCCTAGCCGAGAAAAACATCCATTTCGATCTGGATTTTGCCGATGTGCACGGCCAATTTCACGTCAAACGGGCCATGGAGATCGCCGCAGTTGGCACTCATAACTTACTCATGATCGGCCCGCCCGGAACCGGTAAATCGATGATAGCTGCTCGTTTGCCAACCATATTACCGGAATTAACTGAACAACAAGCCCAAGAATCTGCGGCAATTGTATCTGTGAGCGGCCAAGCGTTTGACATTAACAAATGGCGGAAACCACCGTTTCGCGCACCTCATCATACCGCTTCGGCCGCTGCCCTGGTGGGTGGAGGCGGAAATCCAAAGCCCGGCGAAATCTCTCTAGCGCATAACGGCGCATTATTTTTAGACGAATTACCGGAATTCGATCGAAAAGTTCTGGAGGTTCTCCGCGAACCGTTGGAAACTGGCCATATCATTATCTCCCGTGCAAGCCATCAGGCCAATTTTCCGGCCCGCTTTCAACTGATCGCGGCAATGAACCCTTGCCCGTGCGGCTATTTAGGCGACGCGTCTGGGCGCTGCCATTGCACAAGCGAGCAAATAGCCCGTTATCGTGCCCGTGTCTCCGGGCCCCTATTGGACAGAATAGACATGCACCTCGAGGTTCCACGGGTTTCAGTGGCTGAATTACGCAACGGAGCGGCCAAAGGAGACGAGACCAGCGAGACGATTCGAAAACGCGTATCCGCGGCTCGAACTGTCGCAATACAACGCCAGGGTAAACCCAATTCCGAACTCAGATCGCAAGAAATCAAGGCTTTTTGTCAATTGTCCGAAGCCGGACATCGATTACTGGAACAAGCCTTAGAAAAGTTCGGCCTATCACATCGCGCTTATCACCGCATCCTTAAAGTCGCCCGTTCGATTGCGGATTTGGCGGACTCTCATTCGATAGAGTTAATACACCTGAGCGAAGCGATTAATTATCGCAAATTGGATCGCGCACGATAAATCGACATTCGCTTAGATAAGCGGACCGGCTTTCCCGCCAGTTTTATTGCAAGAGCCCGAACAATCCTCGTCCTTGCCGGGAAGAGAATTGTTCGAAAGACACGGAATTTAATATGCTGCGGAAATACTATCCTTAACGACTTTTGGCGTGACAAAGATCAATAGTTCGGATTTGGTATCGGAAACGGTTTTCGAAGGCGTGAATAACCAACCAAATATCGGTAAGTCGCCAAACCATGGCACTGACTCTCTGGTATTGTTTACATTTGATTCATAAATACCGCCTAAAACAACCGTCTGCCCATCCTCTACCTGAACTCTGGTTTCGACATTTTTCTTTTCGATACCCGGGGCCTCCCCGCCTTGAGACTGCGCATAGTTGATTCCGGGCGCATCTTTGCTGACCAAAATATCCATGATGATACTGCCGGTAGGCGTGATCTGGGGCGTCACATCCATTGACAACGTTGCATCGATATAGGCCGTTGAAGCGGGGCTGGTGGCGCTCTGCGCAACAGTATAGGGTATAGCCGTGCCCTGTTCGATATGCGCAAGCTGCCTATCGGACGTTAACACGCGCGGATTAGATAACTGCTCGCCTTTACCTTCGTTTTGCAATGCTTGGATTTCCATGCTGAGCAAGTAATTTGCGCCGCTCGCTAAAGTCATTGCTAAAGCCCCTTGTGGGCTCGACGCGGCTAAGGTATAGCCCAAATCAGCTAACATTCGAACAGCGTTGTCGGCTTGCAGGTTGTTCGAATTACTGTTCACGCCAAACTTAACGCCCAGATCCCGGGCGAAGTTGGTACTTGCAATAACAACCCTCGCTTCGATCATTACTTGCCGAACCGGAATGTCCAGCTTTGAAATCATCTTGTGAGCTTCTTCTAGTTTTGTCGCAGTGTCTTTTACGATAAGCACATTGGTGCGACTGTCTGCGATCACCGAGCCTCTGGGCGACAGCAATCTCATGCCTTGCGCAGCGTCCGCATTTATTCCGCCCCCTACAGCCGGAGGAACCCCCATCGATCCGACTCCTCCGATAGTTGCGCCGCAGGCGCCCGCACTACCGCCTGCGCCAGAGGTACGGCCGCTCGCTCCGCCTTTCACGGCGCTACCGGCCATTGCAGCCGTCACGCTACGGCCAAGCAAAATATTACAAATGTTTTCGGCTTTCGCATAATTAATCTGTATATGCTCGGTGACCAAAGGCTCGAGTTCTTCCTTAATTTTCCTGGCCTCCAATTCTTTTTCTTCAATTTCCTTAATTTCCTCAATCGGGCCGATCAGAATAACATTGCCGTTCTCACGTTTGGAAAGGCCACGCAATTTCATAACAACATCCAAAACCTGATCCCAAGGTACGTCGTTAACATGTAAAGCGATCGAACCCGATACCGAATCAGTGGTGATAATGTTAACTTCCTTGCCTTCCTGGGTTTTAATGTGATCGGCAAGAATCATTAGTACGGATCTGACATCAATCTCTTGGAAATTCAGCGACAATTTACTGCCGATATAAGGCTGCTTTTCTCTTAGTAGCGCTTCTTTTTCTGCCGGCGTCAATGGTCGGAATTCAACCGTTAACATATTATCCGCTTGGTATGACGAGTAATCGAAATTCGGGTTATTGGGAGTAACTGTAACCGTTGTGCTTTCCCCTCTCGGAACCACATCGATTTTTTGCACGGGCGTCGCAAAATCTGACACATCGAAACTTTTCGCCAACGATTCAGGCACTCTGGTATTTAAGAAACTCAACACCACCTTGCCCGCGCTTTGTTTGGCATCGACCACCGTATTGGGCGTAGTTAAACCCAACAACAAGCGGCCTTCGCCATTAGGACCCCGTCGAAAGTCAATGCTCTTAATACCTTGCTCGGGTAAAAACCGGCTCAGCGCAGTTTCCTTAATTGCACTGGTTTGCACAATATTATTAACGGCGGCGACAGCGCCGGCCGATCTCAAAACCACATAATATTTATTACCGTCTACTCGTGTTTCGTAAGGTACTTTTTCCGCCAAATTGATAACAACCCGAGTCCGGCCGGACGCTTCAACAACATAAACCGTATTGGCCGGACCCTGATTAATTGGAAAGCTTTTTTTTGCAAGATTACTGCTTACGCCCTCGAAATCCAGAGCGATTCGAGCCGGGTTATCGGTCTGAAATACCTTCGGCGCAACCACAGGTTCGCTCAAGTCGAGTTGAATTTGCAGCTGATTCCCAGCCAACGCGGAAAATTCCAAATTATTGATAGAGGCATTGTCGGCTGAAACTCTAATGGCCTGTAGTATCAACAACAACAATAAAAACCATTGGTGAACATGACGTTCCTGGCTATTCCCCGTAAATTTGTTTTGCTTAGTACTCATGTTTATAACCTTTAATTACTCGGCCAATGCTAATGTTGCTTGTTGTTCGCGCCAAGTTCCAGGTTTATCCGGCACGATTTCCATCAATTCAATCCTATCTTCGGCAATACGGACAATTCTGCCGTAATTCTGTCCCATGTAATTACCCACTTGCACGCTATGTATAGTGCCGTCTTTGGTTTTTACCAGCCCCCACAAGCCTAGCTGGTCGGTTAGGGTTCCGACCATCCTGAGTGTATCGAGAGAAAAAGCTTCAAGCTCTTCTTTCCTACGCTGAGTATCAGGTCGTATACCACTATAACCAGCGACGCTAGCGCCCGATTCTTCCAGCGTTACTTCTGTTGGCCGAAATGGGTCGCGCAATCCCTCCGGTTTAAAGATAAAACCCTCGACTATCTTTATTTCGGGCAATGGTTCAATAGCGCCTTTAGGCCGGACCTTTACCTCTTGAATATATTCATGCAGATCTGTCATATCGTCACTGCTACAAGCTGTCAGGAAAAAAGCAAATGCCAATGAATAAACAAAGTTATTTACTCGATAGCGGAGTAACATCATCTTCCCCCTCTTCTTGGCTTGCTTTTTGCAGAAGCCCCCATATCGGCCTCATTATAGGTTTTGATAACCGCAGACATATTCATCGTTCCTGTCTTATCGTTACCGCCTATAGGAACGATATTGACGTCATGAACGGTAACAATCCGAGGTAAAGAGGCCAAGCCACTGACAAACAAGCCTAACTCCTCATATTTACCGATGACTTGAATATTTATCGGCAACTCCGAATAAAACTCCTTGGGAATTGGAGCGCCCGGTTGGAAAAGCTTAAACTCTAATCCGCTTGCCAGTCCCGTTTGCGATATATCCACCAGCAGATTCGCCACCTCGGCTTTGGTCGGCATCTGTTTCAACATTTCACCTAACGAAGCTTCTATCTGCGTTAACTGATCCCGGTAGTCCTGCAAATTGACCGCTTTCTTTTGTTTGGTTTCAAAAGACGTTTTTAAATTAATCTCTTCGTTTTCCAGTGCCTCTAGCTCATCCAGTTGCGGAATCGTGATGTAGTAAACGTCTGCAATCACGACTAACAAAGAAACGATGACCCCGGCTGCGAATTTTATCGGTGTCGGCCAGCTACCGGCGGCATTCAAGTCCCAATTGATTTCAGATAGGTTCATTTGCCAGCCCTCTTCGGATCATTCCCCTCTTTCTTACCCTGCTTGGCCGTTAAGGAAAAATCGTTCGGTATGCCTGAATTTTTGCCCTGGCCCTTAATCACACCGAGCACAGGCGTATTGAGCCACTGTGAGGCGTCAATTGATCGCATAAAGGCTGAAACCCTCGCGTTTGACTCAGCCTTACCGTCCATATTTAACGCCGCGCCGGTCTGGACTAGCTTAGTCAGATAAACGCCTTCCGGTGTGACTCTGGTCAATTCATCGAACAAATGTACGATTTCAGGCCGGCTTTCCTGCAGCTTCTGAATGACATCGATTTTAGTCAACAGCAGGTTCTTTTTATCCTCGATATCCTTAATCTCTTTTATTTTTTTATCGAGTATGGCGATTTCATCCTTCAGGACCTGATTCCTGCTATTTTGATAGTCCTTCATCCCTTCGATATGCATGTAGACCAAGATCAAAATCAGTGCCGTTCCCAAAATACCGGCACCGATCCCGGCTACGAAATCTTGTTGTTTCTTGTTACGAAGTTCTTCGCGCCAGGGAAGTAAATTAATCTTGGCCATTAATCGAAACTCCTTAACGCTAAACCGCAAGCAATCATCATGGCTGGCGTATCATTACTTAAGCTTTGCGGCTTAACCCGATTTGACAACGCCATATTAATAAATGGATTGGCGATGTATGAGGGAATCCCCAAATCCCGCTCGACCAGCCTATCCAATCCCGGGATAGAGGCGCAGCCGCCGGCCAGAACTAAAGCGTCAACGCCCCGATTGGCACTTGAGGACACGAAGAATTGTAACGAGCGAGCAATCTGTTGCAGCATGGCCTTTTTAAAAGGTTCCAGTACATCGGGAACATAGTTATCGGGCAAGCCGCCATGTTTTTTAGCCAAACCCGCTTCTTCATACGATAGCCCGTATCGACGCTGGATTTCTTCCGTAAGTTGACGCCCGCCGAATCCTTGTTCACGCGTATAAATCGTTTTCCCGTCGTATAAAATATTCAAAGCGGTCATCGTCGCACCGATATCGGCAATCGCTATCGTCTTGTTCTCAACTTGTTCAGGTAATTGATCAGCAAGTAAGGTAAAAGCGTTTTCCATCGCAAACGCTTCGATATCGACGATCGCAGCTTTTAACCCCGCATAGCTTAGTGCGGCCGCCCGATCTTCTATATTTTCCCTTCTCGATGCGGCCAACAATACGTCGAGCATTTCGGGATTGTTTTTCGAAACGCCCTGTACCTCGAAATCCAAATTCACCTCTTCCAAAGAATAAGGTATATATTGATCGGCCTCGACCATGATCTGTTCTTCCATATCAGCCTCGCTTAACGACGCCGGCATGGAAATGATTTTTGTCATGACCGACGATCCCGCCACTGCGACGCAAGCCCGCTTTGCTTTGGTACCCGACTGTTTTACCGCCGCTTTTATCGCGTTGCCGATGACTTCTATATTAGTAATGTTTTTATCGATAATAGCGTCTTGCGGGAGGGGCGCAACGGCATAACTTTCAACTTTGTAGCGTGCGCCGGTTCGGCTTAATTCCAACAATTTGACTGCTGCCGAACTAATATCGATGCCGAGCAAAGCAGACTGATTTCGATTAAACCAGTTCATGAATGAAACCTACATAATTCCAAGAAACGTTAAACGGTCTGCAACGCATCGGACTAAGCTTGCAGAATCTAGCTAGGGGGGAAGTATAGTTAGGTTTTATAATTTTCACAGTCCAGGTATTTTTAAATTCGAACTTTAAGTTGTTCCTCTGACCAAAAGCGGGTATTTTGACTAATAACGTGTAACTGAATACCTAAAATCATTCTCCGTGACTGTCAGGAAAGAACCGAAGCAAAAACACCTGATCAAAACCTTGTTCAAGTGGCTTATCTTTATTTTTTTTAGTCTGGTTATTTGTTTTTCCATTGCGTGCTATTTTTTTATCCTTGAGCTGAGCAAAGAACTGCCGGACATCAGTCAGCTTGAAAACGTCCAGTATCAAACTCCTTTGAGAGTTTATAGCCAGGACAAACTTTTGATAGGCCAATTTGGCGAAAAGCGACGAGTCCCGATTACTGTAAGCAGCGTCCCTAAAATGCAAATTAGCGCTTTCCTTGCCGCGGAGGACGAACGCTTCTACACCCATCCCGGAGTCGACTACAAGGGTTTATTACGTGCCGCCAAGCAATTGATTATCACAGGTAAAAAAAAGCAAGGCGGCAGCACGATTACGATGCAGGTGGTACGTAATTTTCTTCTAGGCCATGAAAAGACTTACTTGCGTAAACTCAAAGAAATTTTGTTAGCCGTTCAGATAGAGCAGCGTTTTTCAAAAGATCAAATTCTTGAACTCTATCTAAATAAGATTTATATGGGACAGCGGGCATACGGAATAGCCGCCGCCGCCCAAACTTACTACGGGAAAAGCTTAGGCGAACTTAAACTTCATCAACAAGCCATGATCGCCGGGCTGCCAAAGGCTCCCTCGGTATATAATCCGATTGTCAATTCCGAAAGAGCATTGGAACGGCGCAATTATGTGCTGCGCCGCATGCTTGAACTCCAATTCATTAGCCGCAATGAGTTTACAGAGGCGCTCCAAACGCCGGACGATGCAAGTCCGCAGCCGTCGAACATCGAACTAAACGCACCGTTTGTTGCCGAAATGGCGCGACAGGAGATGTTGGAAAAATACGGCGACGATGCCTATACACTAGGCTTAAAGGTTTACACCACCGTTCCAGGCCGCCTGCAGACGGCCGCCGACCGCGCCTTGCACATAGCCCTGCATCAATACGACGAACGCCACAAATATAGAGGCCTGCCGCATAAGAAATTTGGTCCGGCACAATCATTATCGTCGCTACGCACTGTCGGAGATAGTCAGCAAGCCGTCGTAAAATCAGTTTCCAATAATGGCGTCACTATCATATTAAGGGACGGTTCTCCCTCGGAAATTCCTTTTAAAAACATTCCCTGGCACCAGTCGAGCGCAAACAAATTCGATTTCGATGCGGCTAATTCGTTTTTCGTCCAACCCAACGACATTATTTGGGCGAGACAGCTTCCCGACCAATCATGGGCATTAACCCAAGTTCCAGAGGTGGAAGGCGCCTTTGTTGCGCTGGACCCGAACAACGGCGCGATATTAGCGGTTTCCGGCGGGTTCGATTTCCACCGGAGCCGTTATAACCGGGCAACGCAATCCAAACGGCAGCCCGGTTCTGGTTTCAAACCGTTTATCTACACCGCAGCGCTGGAAAAAGGCTTCACCCTTGCCAGCATAATCAACGACGCTCCAATCATCATTGAAGATCCGTCTCTAAAAGACGGCTGGCGGCCGGCAAATTACACCCGCAAATTCTCGGGGCCAATCGCCTTGCGCGTAGCTCTACGCAAATCGATTAACCTCGTTTCGGTTCGATTGCTTCAGGATATCGGTATTCCGTATGCACTCCAAACCGCGATGCGGTTTGGTTTCACGCGCGAGCAGTTACCCGGCACGCTTTCTTTAGCGCTAGGCAGCGGCAATGCGCCGCCGATTAAAATGGCATCGGCCTATGCGGTATTCGCCAACGGCGGCTTTTTAATAAAACCCTACCTTATCCAGCGTATAGAGGATCACGACGGTAACGCTTTGTTTCAAGCCAATCCGGAATCCGTATGCCGGGATTGCGAAGAGACCGGATTGAATGTCGAAAATCCGGCTCCTCGCATCATTTCAAAGCAGATTCATTTTTTAATGAACAGCCTTTTGCAGGACGTGGTACAAAATGGCACAGCCACAAAAGCAAAACAACTAGGTCGCAATGACCTCGCGGGCAAGACCGGCACGACTAATGAACAACGCGACGCCTGGTTTAACGGCTTCACACCCGACATTGTTGCTTCGGCCTGGGTAGGTTTCGACAATCTTCGTCCGCTTGGAAAAGGCGAAACCGGCGGCCGAACAGCGTTGCCCATGTGGATGGAATTCATGCAAGCGGCACTGGAAAATATTCCGGAAAAACCTTTAGCGACTCCCGAAGGCATAGTTCAAGCCTATATCAATCCGCAAGATGGACTGTTGTTGGATCAGCAGAACCATAACGGTACTTGGGAATACTTTATCGAAGAAACTGTTCCGAAAAACTATTCAGCTCCTAAAGCACCACAGTTCGAGATCGACACCGAATGGTTCCAGGAAGCACTTTTCTAGACTCGGCAAGCAACATAGGCCGTTCTCAGAAATCAACGGACTGTGCATTTGACCTCTAGATAAATTTTATCGGCTGGAAGAACGGATTCCCGGCGGCAAGACGATGTCTCGATCTTTGTTTGCTTTATCGATGGCGAATAAAAAAGTGGCGCAAAGGGTTAATCATTCCAAAAACCGAGAGCGTCGGCGTTGCGCCTATCGCTTGATCATTCAGACTCGCGCGCGTTAACCGAGGTGTCGCCGATTCCAAATAGTGTAGACTGCCGGAACATAGCCGTATAGTATTGGATAACACTATATAGACAGCGCAGTTGACTCAAGCCTGCAATCCGGAGAGAAACTGATGATTACGCTAACCATAAACGGCACAAATCGCAACATCGACTTGCCGGCCGATACACCCTTGCTATGGGTCTTGCGCGACTATCTGGGACTGACCGGCACCAAATTCGGCTGCGGCATCTCCGCCTGCGGCGCTTGTACCGTTCACGTCGACGACCAGCCGGTGCGGGCTTGCGTCACGCCGATCTCGGCGCTCGGCGGCAAAAAGATCGCGACGATAGAAGTCATGGCGCAAGACCCTACCGGCAAAAAAGTTCAGGACGCCTGGGTGAATCTGGACGTGCCGCAATGCGGCTATTGCCAACCCGGCCAGATCATGTCGGCAACCGCGTTGTTGAAACAAAATCCCCATCCCACCGATACCGATATCGACAAAGCCATGAGCGGCAACCTGTGTCGTTGCGGCACTTATCCTCGCATTCGCGCCGCCATCAAACAGCTTGCCGATAAGCAAGGGGAAGCGTCATGAAACCTTTAGCGAACATCGATGAAATGGCGCCGGATTCGCCCGTCAGCATCGTCAACGTCAGCCGCCGCGCTTTTATAAAAAACCTGGCGTTGTCGGGCTTCGTATTGGCCGCCGGCTTCCCAGCATTCGGCCGAGGCGATGAAACCCAGCCGGGGCCTTCCGACGAAAAATACGGCGCCGACGCGATGCCGCACGGCTGGGTCGATAATCCTCTGGTGTTCGTCGCCATCGCCGAAGACAACAGCGTCACCATCGTCTGCCACCGTTCCGAAATGGGTCAAGGCGTACGCACCAGCTTGCCTATGGTGGTGGCGGACGAATTGGACGCCAACTGGCTGTCCGTCAAAGTCGAGCAAGCGCCGGGCGACGAAGAAACCTACGGCAATCAAGACACCGACGGCTCGCGCAGCATGCGGCACTTCTTCATGCCGATGCGGCGAGTCGGCGCGGCGGCGCGGCACATGCTGGAGTCGGCCGCCGCTCAGCGATGGCAAATACCGCTTACCGAAGTCAAAGCCGAATTGCATCGCATCGTTCACCCCGCCAGCGGCCGCTCATTGAGTTACGGCGAACTGGCCGCGGCGGCGGCGAAATTGCCGGTTCCGGAACGGGAAAGCTTTCGTCTCAAAAACCCGAGCGAATTCCGTTACATCGGTAAAGGCCATCTGCGCATCTACGACGGCCGGGACATCGTCGCCGGCCGCGGTCAATACGGCATAGACACCCGCTTCGACCGCATGCATTACGCGGTAGTCGCCCGTCCGCCGGTCTTGGGCGGCAAAGTCTTGCGTTACGACGCGAGCGAGACCTTGAAAGTCGCCGGCGTCGTCAAAGTGGTCGAACTGCCCGCCAGCCCGTTGCCGGCCGACTTCCACCCGCTCGGCGGCGTCGCGGTGATAGCCAACAATACCTGGGCGGCGATCACCGGCCGCAAGGCGCTCAAGATCGATTGGGACAACGGCCCGCACGGCACTTACGACTCGGTCGCTTACAAAGCCGAACTGGAAAAAGCCGCCCGCGCTCCCGGTAAAATCGTGCGCGAGCAGGGCGATGTCGACCAGGCACTGAAAAGCGCGGCTAAAACTTTGGCCGCCGAGTATTACATCCCGCACCTGGCGCAGGCGCCGATGGAACCGCCGGCCGCTACGGCACGCATCGTCGACGGCCATTGCGAGGTCTGGGCCTGTACCCAGGGGCCGCAGCTGTGCAAGGAGCGCGTGGCCAAATGGCTGAAGTTGCCCGAAGACAAAGTCACGATACACGTCACGTTGTTGGGCGGGGCTTTCGGCCGCAAGTCCATGCCGGATTTCGCGATCGAATCGGCGCTGTTATCCAAGGCCATGAAAGGCAAGCCGGTCAAGGTGACCTGGACGCGGGAGGACGACTTGCGCCACTCTTATTTCCATACGGTGTCTCTGGAGCGGCTTGAAGCCGGCCTAGACGAAGCCGGCAAGACCGTCGCCTGGCTGCACAGAACCGTCGCGCCCAGCATTTCCGCAACCTTCGCCGCGGGCAGCAAACACCAAATGCCGGCCGAATTGGGCATGGGGGTCATCAACGTACCCTACGCCATTCCCAATCTACGCATCGAAAATCCGGAAGCCGAATCGCACACCCGCATCGGCTGGTTCCGCTCGGTATCCAATATTCCCAGAGCCTTCGCGATACAATCTTTCGTCGCCGAATTGGCGGCGGCCGCCGGCCGCGACCACAAAGACTTTCTGCTGGATCTGATCGGCCCGCCGCGCCGCATCGATCCCCGAACTTTGAAAGACACCTGGAATCAAGGCGAGTCGCCGGACCTTTATCCGGTGGATACCGGGCGCTTACGCAGAGTCGTCGAAAAGGTGGCGAGCGAGGCGGGTTGGGGCCGTCCGCTTAACAAGGGACACGGCTTAGGGCTAGCCGCCCATTACAGCTTTGTGACCTATGTCTCCGTCGTGGTGGAAGCAAGCGTCGACGACAGCGGCATATTGACGGTGCCGCGAGTCGACATCGCCGTGGATTGCGGGCCGCAAATCAACCCGGAACGCATACGTTCGCAAATGGAGGGCGCTTGCATCATGGGGCTAACCCTAGCCATGCAGGGACAGATCAGTTTCAAGAAGGGCGCCGCGGTAGAGGACAATTTCCATACCTATCCTTTGCTGCGCCTGGACGAATCGCCGCGGGAAATCCGCGTGCATCTTATGCCGACTTCGGAATTCGACAAGCCGTTGGGCGGCATCGGCGAACCGGGCCTGCCGCCGATTGCGCCCGCCCTGTGTAACGCGATATTCGCGGCGACCGGCCGGCGAATACGGGAATTGCCTATCCGCGACCAGTTGCGAGTCGATTAGTCGCAAGCACTGCGAGAAAATCCCTTCGCGGCCCGGCCCAACTCGGCTCTGGCCGCGAACGGCATTCAAACGGATATTTTAGCCGGCTCAGTGACCTGAATGTTCCGGCGGCTCCGAGGTGACGTCGTTCCTCTGCAATATATAGTTGTCGGCGAGTTTACCGGTGTGGCGATTGCCATGTTCGTCCAACTGAATCAATGCATTATCGTCGACCGCATATTGGTGAATCTTGTCGCCCTTTCCTTTACGCGGCGTCAACACCAAGGTATCGGTATTATCGTCCCACGCGTATTTGCCTTTTTCCACGAAGTCTCTAGGCGACTTGCCGACGTTTTGCGTAATCAGCACGTAACTGCCGTTTTTATTTAAAGCTAGCGAAGTCTTGATTCCGACGCAATCGGCGCACGGTAAAAAACCGTTATAAATGCCCGGCCAATCGCGTTTTACGTGACCACTGTGCTCCGCCGCGCCGTCGGTTTCGGCCATGACAGGATTAACTGCCGCAATCGATGCGCTCAACAAGAAAAAAGGCAGCATTCGCATAATCTGGCGACCTAACGTATGCATATTTACCCCCCGTTATTATTGATCGAAAACCGTGATGATAACAAAATAGGCTTATGGCGACCGGGGTAAATCGATCACGGGCTGATGCGGTTTTACGATGCGGCACGAAAGCGTTCGATCCCTTTACGCGTTAACAAAAATCGCCAACCGGACTTTCAGCTAGCTAAACTCGCCCGCTGCCGGCTGAATTTCACCGTTAAAAATCCGGCCGCCCGTCCGGCGGCTTTCGCTAGATTTTGTCGCACGACTTTGACAAACCCATCCGCTGGCCTAAGGCTAAGGTGATATTTTTCATCCGAGGCTTCGACCGTGGCTTTTAACCTAAATCCGGTAGGCTCTTTAATCCATAGCCCATTTAGACCATTTCGCCGTCTTTGGTTTGCTTCAATTTCACGCGATTAAGCTGTACTACAGCACGCGCGGATTCTGGTACAGTAATCGTTTTTTCCCTGGAGGTTTTTGTGGCGACGAATCTTGACGAACTAAAATCGGTATTGGCTCAAACGGAAAGCGCTTTAAAGAGCATTACCGAATGCGACGCGGAGGTCCTTGAGTTCATCGATGCGCACTATCCCGATATGCTAAACGATCAAAAAGTCGTTCAGGTGTTCAAAAATGTAAGCGATGCCGAGGATGAATTGCAACGCCAGTTGAATTTTTTGCGCCAACGCCTAACGACCGGGATACCTGAGTTTAAGGCGCTTTGCGAAGCCGATAGTTAAGCAATGTTTGTCGTCGGCCTGTTGCCGGTAGCGCTATAAGCAAAAGGTGCGACAGGCCGCCGATTACGCTTATAGCAAAGGCCCGATCTACGAAGGCTTGTTGGAGAAAAACGCCAAAGACACCGAATCCGGTGCAGGCCAGTATTGCACGCCGCGTCCGTTGATCAAGACCATGGCGGAATGCGTTCTATGACAAGCAGCCTGCCCCAAAACCGCTATTACCGCCACACGAGAACGAAATCAACAAACGCCCCGAGGGCAAAGTCAAGCCCCGCCCGATAGCACGCGCTCTATTTTGCCTTGTATTGTTTGACTGGTGCGCCTAAATTTAAGCCTATCATGAATGTTCAGAATGACACGCTTGCCTATAATCCGCAGCGCTTAATCGACAGGCTTATGTCCGCAACGAAACGACGACAAAACTTGGGAAGACCGACGATGCAACTTTTTTATATTTTCCTTATATTGATCACGATAGGTATATTCAATCCAACAGCGGCTTTTGCTATAGACGCGCCATTACAAACTCCTATTTTGTTGGAAAATAAAACCGACACGCCAACTCCCGCATTAAAAAGCGACCGCGAACAAAACTCGCTGAATAGTGGCGAGCAAAGTTGCAGTGTCACATGCGGCGACAGTAATTTCAGCAGTAAATACAGCGCGACGTGCAAATCAGGCGAAACTTGCGGCTGCTCTTGCGCCACAAGGCCGGTTTGTCAATGTGAATAGCGTACGCCATATTCCCACTATCTCGCCAAGGTAGCAGAACTGTCGACCTAGATTGTCGGATGTCCAGGCAATTGCCATTCTTCTGGGTTTAAGACAATCGTCTTTGGCCATCACAAAATCCGTAACATCAAACCAGCCGGCCGAATCATCTCCGCGATGCCTTTTCCGTCCCTGGCGCGGCGCCGGCTAAGCGGGCCGGTCTCACCGCTTGTTTCCGACTCAAACGCGAGTCGCCGTTAGTACGCCAAATTAGGCAGGCGCCATCGGAACCGTCCGGAAATCGTACCGACTTTGAATAGTATCCAAAGACAGCAACGGAAATCTCCATTGTTTTCTAGACCTTCCGCATCGTGTACCATTGCTCTATTAAAAGGCCCTGGCGCGAATACCAAACCGTAAGCCCTCGACTAGCCTAAACAAATCGACATTTTATGCGCATACTGAACATCTCTTTCAAAAACATCAATTCGCTAGAAGGTGAAGGTCAAGTTTATTTTGATCAAGGACCGATTGCCGACAGCGGCGTTTTTGCAATTACCGGCCCTAACGGTTCCGGCAAATCCAGCATACTCGACGTCATTACTTTAGGCCTGTACGGAGAAACCTTTCGATTTGACCGGCCCGCCGCTCATGTGATGACTAAATCCACAAACGAATGTTTTGCTCGGGTTGAATTTGCTTTGGGCAAGGATAAATTCCGTTCGAGTTGGTCAGTAAAACGCACCACCGTAGGTACGATGTCGTTACCCGCCGTGCCGAACATGCGGTTGACGCGAATAAATGGCGAAGAGGAGGTTTTGGCAGAGACCCCCAATCAAGTTCGAGTGCGCATTGCCGAATTAACCGGCATGGATTTTCATCGTTTCAGCAAATCGATAGTGTTGCCTCAAGGCGACTTCGCCGCGTTTTTACACGCCCTCGATAGCGAGCGCATGTATATTTTGGAAAAAATCAGCGGCACCGATATCTACGCCGATTACCGCACCCGAATCGAGCAACAATACGACCAAGCCAAAAACAGCTTAACCCTGATACAACAGGATATTGCGGGTTTGCCCTTACTGGACGAACAGGCCTTGGAAGCGGCAGCACAAGATTTGCAAGACTTTAATGAGCAAACAGCCGACTATCAACAGCAAGAACAGCGCATTCAAGCGCAACTGGCCACGATTGAAAACCTTGCGGCGCTGGAACAGAAACAGCAACAGCGGCAGCTTAAGCAGCAAGAACTGATTAGCAAGATCGCCGTATTACAGCAAGACTTGAATCGGATTGCCGAAAATCGAAACGCCGTGCAGTTCCGTCCTGAAATCACCTTACTCGACAAAAAGCAAGCGCAAATCGACCAGCACCAAGCCACTCTAGATAGCTACCGCAAAGAACTTGCGATGCTGCAGCGGCAATTGGGCGGCGAAGAGGAGCAAGCACCCCCCCAAATAAAGGAAAAAACCCTTACCGAACAAAAACAAAGGGTAGACTCCTTAAAGTTATCCATCAGCGAATTAAAACTGGAGCTACCGCGTCAACGGGAACTCGCACAGTCTATTCAGCAACAGCTAAATGCCAATCAAGCCACCCTGGCCGAGTTGAACGAATGGCTAAACGCCCATCGAAGCGATGCGAGTTTGATTGACGATTTTCCTAACGTGGTTCGGCTGCGCAATTTGCGAAATGAACTTATCGAGCTGGGTGGCAAACAGAAATCGAATAGCAACTGGATAAAAAATACCGGTGCCGCCTTGAAAAAGAACAAAGCGGCTTTAGAAGGCACTCAAGCCGATCTGATATTTTTAAAAGAACAAGTCGAAACCAATCAGCAAACCTTGCAAGAAATATCTCAAGGCAAAAGCCTTGACGAATTAAAAGAACTGCAACAAGAACAGCAGTCCCGGGTCCGCGATTTGCAGGAAATGGTTTCGCTAGCCGGCGTCACGGCAAAATTATCGCATAAGGGCTGGTTGTCTTGGCTAGGAATCAGAAAATCGACTGACATCCCACCGGATTTGGACGAATTGCAAGCACATCTCGATGAATTGAATCAAGAAATGAATCGGGAACAAAACATCATCAAGGTATTGGAACAAGCATTACGCAACGAGGCCTTGGTCAAAAAAATGAGCGCCGACCGCGCGAAACTGGTCGAGGGACAGCCCTGTTATTTATGCGGCTCCTTGACCCACCCCTACGTGTTGAGACCACCGGTTTTTACCGATGCAAAGAAAGCCCTGCTTGACCAGCGCGGCAAAATTCAAGCCTTACGAATCCAGGTTGATCAAGCGAGCGCCCAATTAAAATCGGCAGAGAAGTTCGACTCGCAAAAATCGGCCAAACAGCAACGCCTGCAACAGATGCATTACGAATGGACTACATTGGCCAACCGCCTGAACGTCATGCGCGGCGGCATGGCAATCGACAACTTATCGCTGCAAAAACATTTCCTTACCGAGGAAACCGACGAATTGAATAAGCTAAATGAGCTGATCAAACAATATGGACAATTGCAACGCAACATCGTAAAAACGACGGCCGAGCTCGATGCGAAACAAGCCTCGTTAGAAAAACTAATTAAGGCAGTGGAAGAACTCGAAACAAAATGGAACAATCGCCCGCCGGAATTCGATGACATAGAAAAAACCTATGCCGAACGCAACACCGAACTTCAAGCGCTGATTGAAAAATTAGAAACGCAATTGAACGCGCAGGGTGAAAAATTACCGTCTCGCGGCAAGGAAAACCAACTGTTTGACCGCCTGAATAGCAGGCGCCAGGATTATCAAGTTTATTTGCTGCGTCAGCAGGGCATACAAAAGGATATCGCGGCGCTGAACGAAAAGCTGCAAGGCTGCCAGAATAAAATAGAAACTTATCAACAACAGATAAACGATAAATTGCAGTCCTTGAGCCAGGAAGAGCTTTTGAGCCTGCATATCGCAATCATAGAGAAACAAAAGCTCATCGTCGATCAAGAGCAGCAATTACGTGTAAGCCAAATCGAATACAAAACCATCTTGCAAACATTCAATGACAAAATGGCTGCTAGCGCATTCGGTTCAATCGATCAACTGAAAGAACTGTTATCCCTGATCGACCAAGAAAACCAATTTCAGCAAGATTTAATTGCGGACAGCGGCAAACTGGCTGAGATCGAAACACAAATACAAGAAGCGGTTGAAGGGCTCGAAACCGAAAGGTCCAAAGCCGAATTACTCGACATAGACGAACTGCAGCAAGCATTATCCGGCGTTCAGGAAAAAATCGATATTGCCGAGCAAGAAATTCGCGCCTTGGAAAGCAAACTGGCGAAACAGCAGCAGTATCGCGCAAAATTTGAAACGCTACAATCACAAGCCGAACAACAACAGCTTCTGTTTGCACAAGCCGAAGCGGAAATTAAATTGATCGAGGACGATCCGGCCGGCTTCAGAAAAAGAATTCAAGACACGATGGTCGAGAACCTGCTCTCACAAACCAATCAAGTTCTGGAAAAGCTAAGCGGCCGCTATTATCTGCGCAGGGGCGCTAGCGATTTAGGCCTTGCCTTGGAAATCGAAGATACCAAACAGAATAATGCGCGGCGCTTGCCGCAAACCCTGTCGGGCGGTGAAAGCTTTGTCGTCAGCCTGGCTTTGGCGCTGGCACTGGCGGAAATCGCCAATAACGGAAAGTCGATCGACTCCTTATTTCTAGACGAGGGTTTCGGCACCTTGGACGCGGAATCGCTCTATTTGGCGATGACTACCCTGGAGAACTTAAAGACTCACGGCAAAACCGTCGGGATTATCTCGCATGTCGAGGGTGTGAAAAAACGCATCAAGACGCAAATCGAACTGGTGAAAAAACCCAATGGCCTCAGTGAATTAAAAATGGTTGCCTGACGAGGGTGAAGGCCTCATCGTTTGTTAAATGAGGCCGACAGATGCTAACGCCCTTCTTCAATGACAAATGCCGGGCCGTAGGTGGTTTCGGCATAAAAATCGTCCCAAACATAAAGCGGATCGACGATCGGATAGGTTGGAATCGGCGCAGTGACCAAATCGAGCACGCCTACTCCGACTCGACCAATCATATTCACTAGACCTTTGAGCGAACCGCCGGCAAGTCCCCACACGATATTGCTTTCGTTATTGACAATAATAATGGTCTTGGGTATTTCTGCAACGGAAGTCACGACGTTGCCCAAACCGCTCAGAAGTTTGCGTCCAACAATTTCACCATAACTTTCAGTTGGTTCGGCCCGCGCCGGATTGACGAGGGCAAAACAACCAACTAGCAGTATGCATGCGAGGGTTCGGTTATTGTATTTCATATCTTTTCCTGTGCCTTGATAGCGATAGCAGATGATTTACAAACGGTTTCTACGTACGCCTGACTCAACCGGACATACGCCGACAGGCTAGAGCCAACCGCACGACTAAACCATCTAAAATGCCGTTGCCCCACAAGCCCCTCATATTCGAACGAAAAGTATAGCAGAGCATTTTTAATTTACTTTTTCAGCGCTTTGGCAAACGCATGACTCATGGTGTTTTGCGCAACAGGTTGTTGTTTAGGTTTGTAGCCGGTTTTTAGCGGTTTATCGCTGCGTGTTATGTCTTCACTATCGACATTTTTCTTCATACTCAAGGAAATACGCTGGCGTGCCACATCGACTTCCAACACGCGCACTTTAACCATATCGCCTGTCTTGACGATATCGCGAGGAACTTTGACGAAATTGTCGGCCAAATGCGAGATATGCACCAAGCCATCCTGATGCACGCCTATATCGACAAACGCGCCGAAATTCGCCACGTTGGTGACCACGCCTTCCAAGTTCATGCCCGGCAGCAGATCGGTGATTTTCTCTACGCCCTCTTTGAATTGCACACTTTTAAATTCCGGACGAGGATCGCGGCCCGGTTTTTCCAGCTCTTGCAAAATATCCGTCACAGTCGGCAAACCAAATTCGGCGCTGGTGTAATTGGCCGGGTTTAAACCGCGTAAAAATTGACTTTGCCCAATCAGATCCCTGATCGACTTACCGGTATCATCCAAAATCGCGTTAACGACCGGATAGGCTTCCGGATGCACGGCAGAAGCGTCAAGCGGATTATCGCCGTTCACGATACGTAGAAAACCGGCTGCCTGTTCGAATGCCTTGTCGCCTAGGCGCGGCACTTTTTTTAACTGACTGCGATTCATAAACGGACCGTTTTGGTCACGGAACGAAACAATGTTTTCGCTGATACTGGCGGACAAGCCCGAAACCTGCTTCAACAGCTCGGCGGACGCGGTATTGACATCCACTCCGACGGCGTTAACGCAATCCTCCACCACCGTATCCAGCATACGCGCCAACCGCACTTGATTGACGTCGTGCTGATATTGTCCGACACCGATGGACTTCGGTTCGATCTTGACCAGTTCCGCCAGCGGATCTTGCAAACGGCGGGCGATCGACACCGCGCCACGTAACGACACATCCAACTCCGGAAATTCTTTGGCCGCCAGTTCCGAGGCCGAATAGACCGATGCGCCGGCCTCAGAAACCATGATTTTCTGTACTGGCAATTCTTTATGCCGCTTAATTAAATCCGCCACCAACTGATCGGTCTCCCGCGAGGCGGTACCGTTTCCGATACTAATTAAAGATACTTGGTGCTCTTGAATCAATTTCGCCAATATCGCGATAGATTGATCCCATTGATTCTTGGGTTGATGCGGATAAATCGTTTCGGTCGCCAAAAGCTTACCGGTCACGCTCACCACAGCCACCTTAACCCCTGTGCGTATGCCCGGATCGAGCCCCATCGTCGCTTTGTGCCCTGCCGGCGCCGCCAGCAACAAATCGCGCAAATTGCTGGCGAACACGCGAATGGCTTCCGTCTCGGCCGCTTCGCGCAAACGTTGCTTCAAGTCCATGTCGATCCGGGTAAACAGCTTGATCTTCCAGGCAAAACGAGCGGTTTCCGCCAACCAGGCATCGGCAGGCTTTTTCATATCGCTGATTTGCAATCGCCGACAAACAAACTGCGTGCAAAACTGATGCTCTTCTTGGTCATGTTCGGCCGGTTTCAATGTTAAGGTCAACATGTTTTCATTTCGGCCGCGGAACAGGGCCAACGCCCGGTGCGAAGGAATTTTGTTGATCGCTTCGCTGTAATCGTAATAATCCTTAAATTTGGCCGCTTCCGCTTCTTTGCCGGACACGACGGTCGATTGCAAAACCCCCTTACCCCAGATACGCTCGCGCAATTCGGCCAATAATTCGGCATCTTCGGAGACACGCTCCATGATGATCTGCCGCGCGCCATCTAATGCCGCGGCGATATCAGCCACACCTTTATCGGCATTGATATAGGAAACCGCCGCTTGCTCGGGAATTAAATCGCGGTTATCCAACAAGGCGTCCGCCAACGGCTCCAAGCCGGCCTCACGAGCAATTTGCGCTTTGGTTCGACGCTTGGGCTTATACGGTAAATACAGATCTTCCAATAAGGTTTTAGTATCGGCTTCCAGAATGGCTTGTTCCAATTCAGGCGTCAACTTGCCCTGGCTGCGTACGCTTTCGAGTATGGTTCCGCGTCTATCGTTGAGTTCACGCAAGTAAACCACGCGTTCTTCCAACAAGCGCAACTGGCTATCATCGAGGCCTCCAGTCATTTCTTTGCGGTATCGGGCAATAAAAGGTACCGTGGCGCCTTCGTCAAGCAAACTCACAGCCGCAGCTACTTGTTGAGGTCTTACGGATAATTCGTCGGCAATACGTTGGATAAGGTCCATTTTTTACATCGAGGTAATTTCAAGAAGGCGTGCATTCTAACAGCCAGTCGGCAAAATGAAGATAGGCAATGACGATTTGCGGCGGATTCGGAATAGCGTATATTCCAAACATAAAAAAGCCACCGCCTGCTTTTCGGCAGGGGTGGCCAGTGGATAAGAATTTATTATTCTTTTTGCTAGCAGAATTATTCTGCTTGGCTCAATACGTCGTTGTTGTAGTCTTTGTGTTGTTTCAAGACTTGAGCTTCTTGTTGAACGTCACCAGCTTGACCATATTGTAAGTGTTCGGTTTCACGGCTTTTCAGCAGGAAAACGCCAACGATAGCAATCAGAGTAACTGCGATGACAACAGTCATAGTGTTATCTTTTTCTTGTTCAGCCATTTTTAAATCCTCATTTGATTGTTGTAATAATAAAGCCCTTTTCAAAGGGGCAACTCGAGTTGCATGTCGAAGTTAATATTGTTTTTGGTCGACGGGACATTTTTTACACTTAATTTTGTTTTGTGTCAAAACATTATTTCAAAGCGTGTTTTAAAGCGTTATCTTCGGTAAAGTGTGGGTACAAACAAATAAGGAGTTTCCAACGTGTTTGAAGTCGCTGAACTAGGCCACGCCGTCGTAAAGTCGGTATACAAAGAAAAATCCGCCCAATTGCGCACTCAACTACTAACCGTTCAGGAGCAGCTCAAACACTATCCCTTTCCGGTCATTATTATTATTTCCGGCGTGGATGGCGGCGGCAAAGGCGAAGTAATCAAACGCTTGAATGAATGGCTGGACGCTCGTTACATGCGCACCATCGCCTTGGGCGAACCCACCGACGAGGAACGAGAGCGGCCGAAATTTTGGCGATTTTGGCGTACACTGCCGGCTAAAGGCACCATAGGTTTATATGTCGGCTCCTGGTATAGCGACCCGATTGCGCGACGGGTACATCAAAAAATTGCCGACGCCGACTTACAAGCCGAATTAACGCAGATTAATCGGTTGGAACAGTTGCTAGCCGACGACAACGCGTTGATCATTAAATGTTGGTTGCATTTGAAAAAGGAAGCTCAAATAAAGCGTTTGAAAGCGCTCTCCAAGAATCCGGCCACTAAATGGCGCGTCACCGATAAAGACAGACAACACTTGGGTATGTATGACGCATTCATCGGTGTCGCGGAACAGGTGCTCGCTGAAACCAGCAAGGCCCATGCTCCCTGGCTAATCGTCGAAGGCTCGGATATCCGATATAGCAGTTTGACCGTGGCTCAGCACATATTGGAGTGCATAGAACATCATATTCAGCAATATAACGAGGCGGTCGCCACAAACCATGGCAGAGAATTGGCTCTCAATAGCCAAGTCGAACAATACAACCTGTTGGACGCTTTGGATTTAAGCCTGAAACTCAACAAGTCCGACTATAAAAAACAGCTGGAAAAATACCAGGGCCAGTTAAACGAACTGACCCGTCACGCCTGGACGGCAAAACGCTCCAGCATACTGGTGTTCGAAGGCTGGGACGCCGCGGGCAAAGGCGGTGCGATCCGCCGCCTGACGGAGGCCATGGACGCACGCCAGTATCAGATCATCCCCGTTGCGGCTCCCACCGATGAAGAGCGGGCACACCATTACTTGTGGCGTTTTTGGCGTCATATCCCGCGGGCGGGACAAATTACGATTTACGATCGAAGCTGGTATGGCAGAGTACTGGTCGAGCGCGTCGAAAGTTTGGCCAAAATCAGCGAGTGGCGACGGGCTTACTCGGAAATCGTCAATTTTGAAGAAGCCTTGTTGGCTCACGGCATTATCATACTAAAATTCTGGTTACATATCGATCGCGACGAACAAATGACACGCTTTAAAAGTCGTGAGCAAATCAGTTTTAAACAATTTAAGATTACCGAAGAGGATTACCGAAACAGGGAGAAATGGGATGATTACCAAAAAGCCGTCAACGAAATGATCGCCCGCACCAGTACCGGTAAATCGCCTTGGTTATTGATAGAGGCCAACGATAAAAATTATGCTCGCATCAAAATCATTAAAGCTTACTGCGAACGCTTGGAGAAAATGCTCGATGAAATCCGTTAAATTGGCGTCCACTACTAAGCGCAGCGGACCGCAAGCGTTATTATTACTGTGTATGTTGTCGAGTCTGAACGCTTGCGGTTATTTCGTCAGATCGGCGACCGAAGATTTTTCTGACCGCCTCAAAACGGCCGTGCTCAACCACAATGATCCGGAAACGGTCGCCGAGGCTTTGCCGGCCTACTTACTGATGCAAGAGGCTTCGATAATAGACGACGACAACGAGTGGCGTTTGTTATCGACAGCCGACTTGTACGGCGCATATATCGGCCTGTTACCGGACGAACAAACCCGCAAACAGCGCCTCAGTCAAAGAAGTCTGGACATTGCGTCAAAAGGCGTTTGCTTGTACCGCTCGAATTGGTGCGATGTGCAGCAAAAAACTTTCGATGAGGTCAAAGCCATGTTGCAGCAAACCGACCATGACGATATCGACGCTTTATTTAGCCTCGGCACTGCATGGGCTGGCTGGATACAAGCCAATAAAAGCGACTGGAATGCTATCGCACAACTGGCCCAAGTCAAACTGATTATGCAAAGGATATTGGAATTAGACGAAAGTTATAAACAAGGCTCGGCCCATGTGTATATGGCCGTCATGGAAAGCCTGCTCCCCGCATCCTTAGGCGGTAAGCCCGATTTAGCCCGGCAACATTTCCAACGAGCGATTGACTTGGCGCCTGACAATCTGATGACGCGGGTGCTCTACGCAAAACATTACGCCCGCATGGTATTTGATCGGGAATTGCATGACAATCTGTTAAAAACTGCCCTAAACTCTAAAGCAACCGCGCCCGATTTGACATTGATCAATACTTTGGCGCAACAGCAAGCCCAACAGTTACTCGATAGTGCCAACGACTATTTCTAATAACAATAACGCAATCATGAAACGAACACTACAAAAATACCTTGCCATCGCCCTGCTATTGCTGACCTCGCCCGGCGCAAGCGCCGTGACCCTAAAAATTGCCGCGCTTTCGCCGGACGGTTCGTTCTGGATGCAAAAAATGCGTTCGGGCGCGGATGAGATCGAAAAACAAACGAAAGGACGCGTCAACTTGAAATTTTATCCCGGCGGCGTCATGGGCGACGATGCCACCGTATTGCGCAAGATTCGTCTGCACCAGCTGCAAGGGGCGGCGGTCACCAGCGGAGCCCTTAACGGCGTTTACTCCGATATTCAGCTCTATAATCTGATATTGCTGTTCCAAAACGAGCGCGAAGTCGATTACGTACGCCAAAAAATGGATGTCGAGCTAATGCAAGGCTTGGAACAACAAGGCATGGTCCCGCTTGGTTTCGCCGAATTCGGCTTCGCTTATTTGATGTCGACTGTACCCATACGTACATTAGCGGACATGCGCATCCAAAAAGCCTGGGCCCCGGACGACAATCAGCTTGCGGTCAGCGCTTTACAAGCGTTCGACATTTCGCCGATTCCATTACCGCTACGCGATGTGCTGATGGGATTACAAACCGGCATGATCAATGTAGTGTTCGGTTCACCAATCGGCGCTCTGGCCTTACAATGGCATAGCAAAATCCGCTATGTCACCGATTTGCCCATGTTGTATCTGTTCGGTGTGCTTTTCATCGACAAATCGGCTTTCGACAAAATCGCCGCACCGGACCAACAAGTTGTTCGCGATGTAATGGCTCGCGTTACCAAAGAAATTGATCTGCGCAGCCGCCAGGACAATCAAGACGCCATTGCTGCATTAAAAAATCAAGGAATTGAATTCGTCAAACCCACTCCCGAAGCGGCCGAGGAATTCAAAAACAAAATAATCGCAACCAATGACCAGTTCGAAAGATCCGCGGGCTTAAGCCCCGAGAAGACCAAAAAATTGCACGAGTATCTTAACGAAATCAGAGCCCAGGCAACCCGCTGAATGAAATGACGTTCCTACACAAACTGCATCAGGCCCTGTTAAAAGCTGAAACACTGTTGCTGCTATCGCTATTGATATCCTTAATCGTCATAGCGGTAATCCAAGTATTGATGCGCAACGTCTTTGAAGGCGGTTTGATTTGGGCGGATGCATACACTCGCATCAGTGTGTTATGGATAGCAATGGTGGGCGCAATGATAGCTAGTCGTCAACGTAACCATATTGCCATCGACATCTTAATGCGCAGAGTTCCAATACGATGGAAGCAAAAAATTCAACGCGTGACGGACGCCGTGACGGGTTTGATCTGTTTTGTTACCGCGTGGTTTAGCTTTGATTTCGTCCTACAGGAATACGATTTCGGCGGTGTTGCATTTGCAGACATTCCCACCTGGTGGTGCGAGACCATCATCCCCATCGCATTCGCAGTGATCGCTATCCGCTACAGCATTGCCGCCTTCTTGAAGCGGGAGTCATCCGGCCTGAACCAATGACGCTTTTTCTAACTATCCTACTCGTATTACTGCTGTTGCTGGGTATGCCGCTATTCGCGGTAATCCTGGCCGCGACCATGCTGGGTTTCTACAGCACCGAAATTGACTTATCGATCATAAGTGCGGAATTGTACCGGATCGCCAATACCCCGCTTCTCGTCGCGCTGCCGCTGTTCACCCTATCCGGTTATCTATTATCGGAGAGCGACACGTCGGAACGCTTACTTCGCCTTACTCGCGCCTGGTTCGGCTGGATGCCGTTCGGCTTAGCAGTCATTTCGCTATTGACTTGCGCCGCCTTTACTGCGTTTACCGGCGCCTCGGGCGTGACCATTATCGCGTTAGGGGCGCTGCTGCTACCGGTCTTGATCAAAGAAGGATACGAATCCCGCTTCAGTCTGGGCTTGGTCACCACATCCGGCAGTCTGGGCTTGCTGTTACCGCCTTCGGTACCGTTGATTTTGTACGGTATCATCGTTCAGCAGCTCGATATCGGCGAAAAATTTACTTTACCGCAATTATTCATTGCCGGCTTACTGCCCAGCCTAATCATGATCGTACTACTGATCATTTGGGCATTGTGGGCCAACCGTAAAGTCAAACTGGATAAAGTGGAATTTACCCGGCATGAAGCTATCGCCTCCGTCAAAGCCATCGCGTGGGAATTGCCGCTGCCTTTCTTCATCATCGGCGGAATTTTCGGCGGTTACTTGGCGATATCCGAAGTTGCCGCGGCAACCGCACTCTACGTATTGATAGTAGAAGTGTTTATCTATCAGGAAATCCGTTTTTCCGATTTAACCAGGATTGTCAGCGAAGCCATGCAAATGCTTGGCGGTATTTTGCTGATACTAGGCGTTTCGATGGCTTTCACCAATTTTTTGATTGACGCCGAGGTGCCCATGCGCCTGTTCGAGTGGGTGAAAGGCCACATCGACAACAAAGTTGAGTTTTTACTGCTGCTGAATCTGTTTTTATTGGTACTAGGCGCAATCCTAGACATTTTTTCCGCTTTGGTAATTGTGGTGCCGCTGATTGTGCCGATCGCTGTCAGTTACGACATACATCCAATACATTTAGGCATTATTTTTCTGGCAAACATGCAGATCGGTTATTTAACCCCACCCGTGGGTATGAATCTGTTTATTGCCAGTTATCGCTTCGAAAAATCCATAACCGAACTTTATCTGTCAACCTTACCCTTCATGTTGATACTCTTGCTTGCCGTCTTCATCATCACCTATGTGCCTTGGCTGAGCACATGGTTTCTGTAGCGAGATACAGCACTCTTCACCCGTTCGTACCGGCGCGGGTCTTTACTAATTTAAACCACGCCCTTTTCCGGTGCTTGCGCCAAAAATGGCTAAAGGTACGCCTAGCCGCTATTTGTCCGCACGTAAGGCTTATTTTGTTAGTTGACCGCAACAGTCTCGGTAATTTGCTTACCTTTGATTACAACAATCGCCGATTTCATTAAAAATTAATGTTCAATCCGGCAATACGCTACAAACAGCGTCAACCCTGAAATCTTAACCGTCTCCCGCCAGATTTTTTGTAGTAAAGCGGCAACACGTTTTGCTCAAAAACCACGAAAAGCTTGCAAATCGATTTTTGCTGGGTTACCCTGAGTTGCCTTTTATCAACTACTTAACGTAAGGAGGTAAGGGATGGAACGCCGAAAGAGCCGATGGCTAATCAAAGCCATACTTTCAATTTCGTTAATGTCCTTTTATTCCGTGAGCCTTGCAAAAGCAGAAAAGCAAGATCCCACACCGGTTCGTAGCGCAGGTACTGCCTCGTACTACAACGACAAATATCATGGTCGCACCACAACGAGTGGTGAAGCTTATGATAAGAACGGCATGACCGCCGCCCATAACACTCTACCGTTGGGCACACGGTTACGCGTAACCAACCTGAAAAACAATCACAGCGTGATTGTTAAAGTTAATGACAGGATGCATAAATCCAATAAGCGCCTAATCGATTTATCGAAGAAAGCGGCTAAGAAACTTGGGTTTATTCGTGCCGGACTGACTAAAGTAAAAATTGAAATTTTACACGATGCTTAAAGTTTGAATTTTTGCCTTACCTAAAAAAGCCCGGTTAAACCGGGCTTTTTTACTTCCCTCTACAACCTAATCATCACCACCAAAAACGCCTAGCAATTGCAATAAGCTGGTAAACAAATTATATAGCGACACATAGAGAGACACCGTCGCCAGGATGTAATTGGTTTCGCCGCCATGGATAATTTCACTGGTTTGGTACAGAATCATGCCGGACATCAGCAAAATAAACATCGCGGAAACAGCCAAAGTTAGCGCCGGCACCGAAAACACGATTGCAGCCAAGCCGGCAAAAAACGCCACCAACACGCCGACCATCAAAAACCCAGCCATGAAACTGAAATCCTTGCGAGTAGTCAGCGCATAAGCCGACAAACCCAAAAAGATCACGCCGGTACCGCCCAAAGCAGTCAAAATGAGCTCGTGGCCGTTACTGAACGCTTGAATATACATGTTCAGAATCGGACCTAAGGTCATTCCCATGAACCCGGTCAAGCCGAACACAAACACGATACCCCAAGCACTGTTACTAAATTTTGTGGTTAAAAACAACAGGCCAAAATAACCGAGCAATGTAATAATCAACCCGGGATGAGGCAGATTCAACGTCATCGCCACGGCAGCCATTGCCGCACTAAACAGCAGTGTCATCGATAGCAATAAATAGGTATTTTTAAGAACCTTGTTCGTTTCTAAAATGCCGGCTTGCGAGCGAGCGGTGGTAGTTAATCGCATAGATACATCCTCCTGGTAATGGACAAACAATAAATAAGACCTTGCGAGCTTGATGGAGTTTCCAAGATCGCATTTCATTGCATTAGTATAAACAACAATTACTGAAAAGAGCGTAAATACCTATGTCAGCACAAACGCCCTATCATTTTATAGGCGGAGAATCGGCCATTCGCAGCTTAGTCGATCGATTTTATTTTTACATGGATATATTACCCGAAGCCCGGGGCATCCGAGCAATGCACCAAGCCGACCTGGACTCCGCAAAAGACAAGTTATTCAAATTTTTGTCCGGCTGGCTCGGCGGCCCCAATTTGTACATCGAGGAATTCGGCCACCCGATGCTCCGTATGCGCCATTTCCCCTTTAAAATCGGCGAATCCGAGCGCGATCAATGGATGTTATGCATGAGGAAGGCCTTGGCCGAAATCCCAATGGACCCGCGTTTACAGGCCAACATTCAAAATGCACTGCAACAGTTGGCAACTCATATGATTAATCAGGAAACAGAAAGCCGTGTTGAATAAACCCAAAGCAACAACACTCCAGACCGGTGAAGTAAGCACCGATTGCGAAACACCTCTACACTATCAATTACGTCGCAGCGAACGCGCCAAGAAAACCCGCATCGTGGTTACCGCCGAAAAAATTGAGGTCGTTGCTCCGCTAAAAGTCTCCGAGCATCATATCAAAGCATTCGTCAGTGCAAAGCAAACTTGGATTAGAGCGGCCGTCAAACGCATCAATCAGCGCGCCCGCCAAAGCGAGTCGTTGGCTCCCGTCCGATATGTAGATGGCGCGAAGGTACCCTATCAAGGCAAACAAATTCCGCTTTCAATTAAACCGGCTTCCGGAAAAACCGTGCGGCTACACTTAAAGCCCGACCCGCAGTTTGTAATCTATTTACCGGAATCACATCAGGACGACAGTTCTAAGCTCATCCGCCGCGTATTAGAAAACTGGATGAGGCAACAGATTCGGCAACAGGCCACACAACTAATCGCACAACACAGCGTGAAATATCAATTGGTACCGCGCCAGCTAAGGATTAAGACCCAGAAAACCCGTTGGGGCAGCTGCGGACCAAAAAACGACATCAACCTGAACTGGTTGCTGATGCTGGCGCCGCCCGATATTTTGGAATACGTCGTTGTACATGAACTATGCCACATCAAGCACAAAAACCACTCCAAGCACTTTTGGCAATTGGTAGCCGAACATATACCGGATTATCTTCAGCATAGACAATGGTTAAAGCAACACGGCTCCAGTTTAATGCGAGGCTTGTAATGCAAAGAAAGCTGGCGCTTTATATCTTTGCGCTTCTGTTTATTGTTGCTGTTCAATTCATGGCAAGCGGCAGCATGATAACGGGACAAACACCTCGAATTGAACAAACCACCCTCGACGGCCAACAATCCATGACGATTCTCGGCCAAGGCCCGGCCTTGCTATATTTTTGGGCCGAATGGTGCGGCGTATGCCGCGGCATGCAAAACAATATCAGTGAGGTTCTAAAAGACTATCCGGGCTTGACCGTTGCGGAGCGATCGGGCGATGCCGAACGGATTGCAAGCTATCTATCGAAAAACAAGCTGAATTGGCCGGTGATCAGTGACCACAATGGCAACATAGGTCAAGTCTATGGCGTTCAATCGGTACCGGCTTTGTTTTTTATTAACAGCAGGGGCAACATAGCCTTTACCAGTGTCGGCTATACCAGCGAATGGGGATTACGCTTTAGGCTATGGCTAACAAAATTTCTTTAAGACAGGAAATTGATAAACAAACGCAAGCGTATAAATGCCGGCCAAAAAGCACGTGCAGGGAAACCGAATAAAAACATTATTGTTTATTGAGCGTAGGCAACGCATTCGCTAAACCCATGGCATGCCTAGCTAAGATATGCTTGGCGAACGGCAAATGATCCAACACTGCCAAACCGGTATTCCGCAGAGCCGCCACCGGTAACCAATCATTAGAAAAAATACGCACAACTTTGTCGGTAAAATTTATCGTCATATTGTGATCACGAGAGCGTTGTCTCGCATAATCGTTTAACAGGCTGCTTGCCCCAGGATCGCCTTGTCGATTGGTCTGTTGGATCAACAGTTCAGCCAATTTCGCCACGTCGCGAATTCCGAGATTAAAGCCTTGTCCGGCGACGGGATGCAATTGATGCACTGCATTACCGATAATGACCACTCGGCCGGAAACCATGCTTTCGGCACGAATCAAGCTTAGCGGAAACGCTCGCCTCGGCGCTACCAATTTCAGCGCGCCGAGACGGTGCCCGAAACACGCTTGTAATTCCGTCAAAAATTCGGTGTCACCACTTGCCATCAAGGCTTGGGCTTGCTCTCGGCTGCGAGTCCAAACCACGGACGATCTTTTGCCTGAAACCGGCAAGAAAGCCAGCGGCCCTTGCTCGGTAAAACGCTCGAAAGCGGTATTGCGATGCGGCAAGGTAGACTGTACCGAAGTCACTAGCGCAGTCTGGCCGTACTCGACCACCTGCTGCGGGATATCCAACAGCTTACGGACCGTCGACTGACCGCCGTCCGCTCCTACCAATAAGCGCGCCGAAAAATTCCGCGACTGAGAGTCCTGTTTCAAACAAACGTTGACCTCGTCGTGTCCGGACACCAGACCGGCGACTCGTGTCTGATATAAACGCTTCACGTCGGTTTGATCGACCAAGTGGGCGAGATGTTCTTCGATGTCGCGGGCCGCAATCACATAACCCAAAGCATCGATATTTTGTTCTGCTGCAGACAAGCGGGTTTTACCGAAATGTCCTCGATCGGAAATATGAATATGTTTAATTGCCGTAGCCTTTTCGGCTACGCCCTCCCACGCACCGAGGGACTCCAATAATTGAATCGTTCCGGCGGCCAAGGCCAGGGCCCGGTCGCCGGCCGGCGAATTGCGCAGTTGCTCGCGACTCGCGGCTTCGACAATCACAATCTTCAAGCCGGAGTCCTTTAGCGCCAGCGCCAGGCAATTGCCCGCCAAACCGGCTCCAACGATCATTAAGTCATATTGGTTATGCATTTAATCACCCTGCATCAATGCTTCGATATCCGCAATAGCCTTCGGCACACCATGAGTTAAAATCTCGTGGCCGTCTTTGGTTACCAGGACGTCGTCTTCGATGCGAATACCGATACCTCGCCATTGTTTGTCGACCGCATCGCAATCGGCGGATACATAAAGGCCCGGCTCAATGGTCAGCACCATTCCCGGCTCTAGCGGCCGCCATTCGTCTTTGATTTTGTAGTCCCCGACATCGTGCACGTCCATCCCCAGCCAGTGACCTATTCTGTGCATATAGAACTGTTTGTATTTTTCATCCTTGATCAACTTCTTGACCCGCCCTTTCAGCAAGCCCAGTTCCACCAAGCCTTTGGTAAGCACCTCAACCGATGCATCGTGCGCTTTGTTCCATGCCACGCCGGGGCGAATCTGTTCCAACGCCGCTTCCTGAGCATCTAGCACCAGTTGATACAAACATTTTTGCGGCTCGCTAAATTTACCCGATACCGGAAATGTACGGGTAATGTCGGCGGCGTAATGATCGCATTCGACGCCGGCATCAATCAGTAACAAATCGCCTTTGTTTAACTTGTCCTTATTCTCCGTATAATGCAGCACGCAGGCATTATTCCCCCCGGCTACGATGGATTGATAAGCCACATACCGTAAACCTTCCTGCACAAATTGATGCACCAGTTCGCCTTCGATCTGGTATTCATACATACCGGGCCGACACGCCTTCATCGCGCGCACGTGAGCACGAGCCGACACCTCTGCAGCCCTGCGCATCAATTTGATCTCCTCAGGCGTTTTGAATAAGCGCATCTCGTGCAGCACATGTTCCAAAGAAACCAACTCACCCGGAGCCATGATGCCGCTGCGCGATTGCCGCCGAATGTGATTGATCCACTCCAGTAATTTATGGTCCAGCTCGCTATCCTTGCCCATTGGGTAAAACACCTTGGCCTTGTTTTCCAACATGCCCGGCAAGATTTCGTCTAGATCGTCAATGGGAAAGGAATCATCGGCTTGATAATGTCTGGTTGCTCCGTCCAAACCGGCGTGAGCGCCTTCCCATAGGGCTTTTGCCTCGTCGAACTCTCGGCAAAACAATATATACTCTCCTTGTTCGCGCCCCGGGATAAACACCGCCAACGAATCCGACTCGTTAAATCCGGTCAAATAGTAGAAATCGCTATCCTGCCTGTAGGGGTAATGCACGTCGCGGTTTCGAACTTGCAACGGAGCGCTGGCGATAATTGCGATATTGCCTTTACCGATTCTTTTCATCAGCGCCGCACGTCTTTTTTTGAATTCCGATTGTTTCATTGTCTCTCCTTAATGCGATTGCGCGTTTTGTTGTTCAATAAGAAGATCCCGAACAGTCAACACGGCTACACGCACGTACTCATGGATCTCGGCTAGAGCGGCTTCATTCGCTTCACCTTCAACATTGCTATCGATTTTAGTCAGCTCTACCATATCGCGCATCACTTCCGCCACATCGCCGGGCCATTCGGCAGCAGGCGCATAGCCCACGCCGAACAAAAACCCCTGACACCATGAACGCAATGCCTCCGCTCTATCGCTAAGCAATTCATCTTCATCCGGCAAAAACAGATCAAAAGCGAATTCTTCGGATTCAGGGTCGAGTAATTCCCTCGTGCGTTCGAACAAATTCAACAACGACGCCTTTTCGTCATCCTGCAGCGCGTGCTCCTCCGCGAACAGTTCCCGTAACCAATTGGCTGCATCTGCCTTAAGTTCGACACTTAACATCCCCGTTGCGATACCGTGAGCCTCTGCGACTCCCGCATCGGCATCCCGATTCACCAGAATTGCGTTGATTGCCTGATACATTATTTTCCCAACTATTTCACTGTGTTTAAGCTGTTTAAAACCGGCGCTTATGCTAACATTGTTCGCTATTTCGGATGATTTTAATGTATATCTCCCAACACTCTGCCATGCCTGAATCAGAAAAAGACCCGTCAACCGAATTAGCCGCTTTGGAAGCGAAACTAGATACTTTGATTTCGCAATACAATCAAATGAAAAACGAAAACAAGTCGTTGAAAATCAAGCAAGACGCTCTCGTCAAGGAAAAAGCCAAATTACTGGAAAAAACCACACTGGCTAAAGCTCGCGTCGAAGCGATGATTGCCCGTCTCAAAGCCATGGAACACGATTCATGAGCAAGCCTATTCAACCGGTATCGCTCAACATTTTAGACAAGGAGTACAAAATCGCTTGCGCGGTGGAGGAACGAGAAGGACTGATTCGCACGGCACAAGAACTCGATAAACAAATGCGCAAAATCCGCGACACCGGAAAAGTGATAAGTACTGAACGTATCGCCGTACTGGCCGCACTGAATCTGGCTTACGACGGAAGTCAAACTAAAAACAATGCTGCCGGACCGGAGTTTTGCCAGCGATTAAGCGATTTAAGGACCAAGATAGAAAACATTTTAGAAAAAACTTAATTTAAGTTTATAATACCAGCCCTATCTCCTGCGGCGTTCGAGCAGTGCTGGGTGTTTCCTGAACCTGTTATTACCCCGGAAACGTATTACCTTTCATGGTGTGCATGCCTGTTATCCATCAGGAAGCCTGATTGACTGGGCACAGTTTCCACTTGAACCTCCGGTTCAAGGACGAAAGCATCAGACGGCGCAGGCGGGAGATCCATCTGATCGTTTTCCGCAACAATGCCAACACCCTAAGACCAATCAGCAACAGGCACGCAGAGGTATCCGGCAGCAAAATTTTCTGTCATGTGTTAGCTGGAATACGAAACCTTATTGAAGCCCGACTGCGCCGACAAAATTCCGCGCTCCGCAATCCCGATCCTAACGCGCCATCAAATGGATCATTGCCGAGCAGAACGCGATCCCGCCTAAGAACATCAAAACAAATTACCGAAGTAGATCTTATTATTTCGAGCATTCCGGCCATGCTTTTGATAGCAAATGCCATACCCTATAGCCGCCGTCGGGAATGGCGGCTATAGGAGAGCCGGAACAAAGGCTTATTTGCCGAATCTTTTACGGAACTTATCAACTCGGCCTGAGGTGTCAACCACTCGTTGCTTACCCGTATAAAAAGGATGGCATGAAGAACAAACCTCTATGTGCAAATCCTGCCCTAACACGGAACCTGTTTGAAAGGTATTTCCACAACCGCAAGTAACAGTAATCTGTTTATATTCTGGATGAATTTCTGGTTTCATATCGCTCACATACCCGTTTGGGCCACATCATAATTGTAGAGAACTGCGTATGATACGGTGAAGCTGGTGAATCTGCAATAAAAAACTGATATACATCAAGTCGCTATATTGCTTTTCGACTCGCGCCGCCGACTTTCAAACTGAATTCTCATTAATAGAGCAACCAAAACTATTGCCGGCACACCGATTAGAGAAGCGTATACAAAAAAAACGCCGTATCCATATCCGGAAACAATTTCGCCGGATAAACCACCGACAAGCTTGGCCGGCAACGTCATTAACGAACTAAACAAGGCATACTGGGTCGCAGTGTACGCGCTATTGGTTAAACTGGATAAATAAGCGATAAATACCGCAGCTGCTATACCACCGCACAGATTATCCGCGCTTACCACTGCGGCCAACAAATATATATTGGGTTCGACGACAGCTAAAAAAGCGAACAGCAAATTTGTCAGGGCCACTACGATCGCTCCCAGCAATAAAGGACGCATAATCCCAAACTTTACGACAAACACCCCGCCCAAAGAAGTGCCCAATATGGTCATAAAGAAACCAAAGACTTTAGTAACATCGGCGATTTCCTTTTTACTAAATCCCAAATCCAGATAAAAAGGATTCGCCATGACCCCCATCGCGATGTCGCTCATTTTATAGAGTGCGATTAACGCCAATACCAATATGCCACTACGCCCATTACGCTGAAAAAATTCGATAAATGGACTGACTACCGCATCCAAAAACCATGTTAATAAACCGGCGAATAATCCGTCATCAGACGCGGCATCTAGAGACATCTCCAATTTTTTCTCAATCCGCCTTGCAACCGGGTCAACACCGTGTTTGGGCTCGCGAACGGTTAGCGTCGAGATTATCCCTACCAGCATCGATATAGCCATCGCCTGATAAGCGATTTGCCAGTTCATATATTCGGCGATATAAAACGCTCCAGCCCCTGCCACCAGTAAAGACACGCGATAACCAAAAACATATGTCGCCGCCATCGCGCCTTGGAATTTCACCGCAACCGCCTCGATTCGATATGCATCGATAACGATATCCTGAGTTGCCGAACAAAACGCGATCCAAACGGCCAATAAGGCGATTTGCTGCAATCCGGTCGTCACGGATATTTGACTCATTACCCAGAGGCCGAAGGCGATACCCAATTGAGAAAGCAACATCCATGATCGCCGCTTACCAAGCAATCTGGTTAACAATGGCAAAGGCAAACGGTCGACAACCGGAGCCCAAAACACCTTGATAGAATAGGCAACGCCGACCAAGCTGAAATATCCAATGACCGACAAACTGACCTGCTCGTCCGCCAGCCAAGCGGACAAAGTCGAAGAAACCAAAATAAAAGGAAGACCGGCCGAAAAGCCTAAAAAAATCATACCCAACACTTCCGGCCGGGTATAAACGGAGAAAGCGCGGCGCCAACTATTGCGAGTCAATGCCAAACACCTTCTCCTCAGATAGAAAGCAACTGATGAAAATTAATGATTAATCAGGTAATGAGTAAAAATACTGGCGACATAACCCGCCGCGATCACAGGTGTCCATTTCAAGTGACTGAAAAAAGTATATTTATGGTTCGATTGCCCCATCAAAGCAACACCGGCAGCCGAGCCGATAGACAACATCGAACCGCCGACACCTGCAGTTAAGGTCACCAGCAGCCACTGATAAAGATCCATGTCCACCCCCATATTCAGTACAGCAAACATAACAGGAATATTGTCGACAATCGCAGAAATGATGCCCACTAGGATATTGGCGGTGGTAGCACCCAGGCCATCGTACATACCTGCGGAGAGCAATTCCAAATAACCGATATACCCCAAACCGCCTACAGCAAACACCACGCCGAAAAAGAACAGTAAAGTATCCCATTCGGCATCTCTGACCTTATTGAATATGTCGAAACCGCTGCCTTGCAAGCTGTAACGCACATGCAGGCTATAACCGTACAGCATCAATACCGATAAACCCAGCATCATTCCCATAAATGGCGGTAGATGCAAAAATTGCTTGAAACTGACCGCAGAGACAATAGTCAACCCGAATAAACCGCAAATAACCAGTGCGCCCGGTTTCATTTCGACAGCCGCTTCATCGGTTGCCTTAGGTTGCTCGTCCGGAATGGCCTGCCACATGAAAAATGCGGGTACGACATAGTTCACAACGGACGGAATGAACAGGCTAAAGAAATCAAAGAACTCCGCATATCCCGCTTGCCATACCATCAAGGTTGTAATATCGCCGAATGGACAAAATGCGCCGCCAGCATTTGCGGCGATTACCAAATTAACGAAACCGACCGAAACGAATTTTTCGTTATCGGCGCCGACGGCTAGCACCACAGCCCCCACCAATAGCGCAGACGTTAGGTTGTCCGCAACAGCCGACAGAAAGAAGGTAATAATACCGGTGATCCAAAACAATTGTTTATAGCCAAACTGCTTCCTAATCATCCAGGAGCGCAAGGATTCAAACACATTACGCTCCGCCATGGCATTGATATACGTCATAGCCACCAACAAGAACAACATCAACTCCGCATATTCTTTCAAGTCATGCTCGAAAGCCTTGTGGAGTTCTTCTCCCGGAACACCGGCTTCCTGAGCCAGGATTGCCACGTGCGCCCAAATAACCGCAGCCGCAAAAATCACCGGCTTGGATTTACGCAGATGCGTAAACTCCTCTGTCATCACGAAACCATAGGCAACCAAGAAAATCAAAACGGTGTAAATTCCCCGCTCTGTCCCGGTCAACCCCAGGTTTTTAAACTCTTCGGCCATCGCCAGTTCCGGCAAAAACAGCAAACCGGCCAAAATCAACAGTATGCGCAACAAGATAACCCCCTTTTTATTCAAAAGTCTTATTTGTTATATATCATGGTTAAAAATCAGCGCAGCATGTTATCACCATACAATAATCTTTGTCATTTAATGCCTGCCAGTATATTATTCAGGGCTACGTAAAAATTCTCCGCGAAGCAAAAAACCTTAATAAATGTACCAATATAACGAGCAAGATCAAAGACTTATTGAAGAGCGCGTTACCCAGTTCCGAGGTCAAACAAAGCGCTTCCTTAATGGCGAGCTCGGCGAAGACGAGTTCCGCGCGCTAAGGCTGATGAACGGCCTCTACGTTCAGATTCACGCCCCCATGCTTCGAGTGGCCATTCCGTACGGGCTACTCGCATCCAAACAACTGCGAATGTTAGCCAAAGTTGCGAGGGACTATGATAGAGGCTATTGCCACTTCACCACTCGGCAAAACGTACAGTTCAACTGGCCGGCATTGGAAAGGGTACCGGACCTTTTAGCGGACCTGTCCACCGTGCAAATGCATGCGATTCAAACCAGCGGTAACTGCTTACGGAATACGACATCAGACCATTTGGCCGGAATCTGCACGGATGAAATCGAAGACCCACGCCCATATTGCGAAATCATTCGCCAATGGACCACGCTACATCCGGAATTCGCCTATTTGCCGCGCAAATTCAAAATCGCCGTCAGCGGCTCGGAGCGGGACCGCGCTGCGGTGCAACTACACGATATCGGCGTTTATCTGGTGCGTAACGGCGCCGGCGAAGTCGGCTTTAGAGTACTGGCCGGCGGCGGCCTCGGCAGAACTCCCATCATCGGCCAAACCGTTAAACCGTTTCTGGAGAAAAAGGATCTACTGTCCTATTTGGAAGCGATATTGCGCGTATATAACCTGCTAGGCAGGCGCGACAATAAATACAAAGCCCGCATAAAAATCTTGGTAAAAGAAACCGGACTGGAAAAATTTATCGGCTTGGTCGAAGATGAGTGGTTGCGCATTCGTGACGGCATGCTGCTGACCGACGAACGCATAGCGGAAATGAAAACTCATTTCTCTCCCCCTGCGTACGATCATTCTGCGAGCAACGACACCAGCTTCCCGGACCATCTAGCCACCGATAACGCGTTTGCGACATGGGCGAAATATAACAGCGTAGAGCATCGCGTACCGGGTTATAAAGCCGTTTTCGTATCGCTCAAAGCCCCCGACTCACCACCCGGCGACATCACCGCCGATCAGTTGGATGTATTGGCCCAACTGGCCGACACGTACAGCTTCGGCGAAATCCGC
The DNA here is from genome assembly GCF_054172045.1 of Methylomonas sp. MgM2. NCBI lineage: Bacteria > Pseudomonadati > Pseudomonadota > Gammaproteobacteria > Methylococcales > Methylococcaceae > Methylomonas > Methylomonas sp. MgM2. Next base: position 88,962 of record NZ_JBSYXO010000010.1, read on the forward strand.
AGTACCCATCGCCAAAATTTAGTATTGGCCGACGTCAAACAATCGGATCTTTATGCGCTTTGGCAACAACTCGATGCATTGAAGCTGGCCACACCGAATATCGGCACCGTCACGGACATAATATGCTGCCCGGGCCTGGACTTCTGCAACCTGGCCAACGCAGGCTCGATTGGCATCGCCAAGGAAATCAATGCGGCACTCGACGACCTGGACTACATTCATGACATCGGCGAACTAAAAATCAACATGTCAGGCTGCATGAACGGCTGTGCGCACCAAAGCGTAGGGCATATCGGGATCCTGGGTGTGGATAAAAAAGGCGAAGAATGGTATCAAATTACCCTAGGCGGTTCATCGGACAATGAAGCGGCGATCGGCGAGCGCTTAGGCCCATCCGTAGCCAAAAACGAAATCACGAAAGCGATCACGAACATTCTCGAAGTTTACGTTCAACAAAGACTGGAAGAGGAGCCATTTCTACAAACCGTCAAACGCGTAGGCCTTGAACCTTTTAGAGAAAAAGTTTATGCCAATCATTAAAGATCAGCGAATAACAGAAAACACCTGGACCTTTATCGCCGATGACAGCCCATTAGCGAACGGCGACATCACCGTTACGCTCGACCGGTGGACTCGAGACAAGGAACAGCTTTTGAAACATGAAAGCCAAGTAGGCGTCAGACTGATGCCGGGCGACAATATCGATATACTAAACAAAGAAGACTTTAACGCGATCAAGCTTATCGAATTGGACTTCCCGGTTTTCGCCGACGGACGACTGTTTTCGCTGGCTTCTTTAATAAGAAGCAAACATGGTTATCATGGCGAAATACGTGCGGTCGGGAATTACATGACCGACCAAGTATTTTATTTGCATCGGGTCGGGGTAGACGCTTTTGAGCTTTCGGAAACCAAAGATATAGAGCGTGTATTGTCGGCTCTAAACGATTTTTCAGTTTGCTACCAACCCTCGATCAACTAATAACAAAATCCTACGCCGGGTAGCGCTCACCTAATAAAAGCACAGGAAATGAAAAAACCGGTGGCCGGTATACCGGCCACCGGTTTTTTACGTCCAATATCTTAGTTCCGGCTTCCCAAAATGCTGACGCCTTTCAGCAAATTAAGCGCTTCGTGTAAAGGGTAATCCTTAATGTCGTCTTCAAGCCCGGACGCTTCTTTATCTTTATCCGACGCCTCTTTATCTTCGCTGTTTCCGTTGTCTGACTCACCGTCAGTCGTATTGCCGTTCGTTAAATGTCCCGACAAATCGGCTTCTTTGATAGACTCGATCTTCGCCAACGCCTCCAATTTAACCCGCGCCAATGTGACGTCCGGCTCAATACCTTCTGCTTGAATAGACCTGCCCGACGGCGTGTAATAACGCGCCGTAGTCAATTTAACCGCACCGCCATTGCTGGTTGGCAAAATCGTTTGCACTGAGCCTTTACCAAACGACTTTTCACCCATAATGATGGCACGTTTGTGATCCTGCAACGCACCGGCCACAATTTCCGAGGCCGAGGCCGACCCACCATTGATCAAAACAACAATTGGCGCCCCATCGATTAAATCATCGGGCGTAGCGTTAAACCGCATTTCGGAATTCTTAATTCGGCCTTCCGTATACACTATCAAACCGGACTGAATAAATGCATCACTGACATCGACCGCCGCATTAAGAACCCCTCCGGGATTGTTACGTAAATCCAGTACTATGCCTTTTAGCGGAGCGTCGTTTTCTTTTTTCAAGTCTGCAATAGCGTCGACCAGGCCCTCTCCGGTTCCGGACTGAAAGCTGCTAATCCTGACATAACCGTAATTTTTTTCCAGCAGACGGCTTTTTACGCTCTTGACTTTAATGATATCGCGAGTAATTTCAAATTTTAAAGGCGCATCGGCGCCTTCGCGAATAACAGTCAAGACGATTTGCGTCCCGGGCTCGCCCCGCATGATTTTTACCGCGTCGGCCAGGGACATCCCTTTCACAGGCTGATCGTCGAGTTTCACGATCAAATCACCGGCCTTAATCCCTGCCTTATAAGCCGGCGTGTCATCGATAGGGGAAACGACTTTAACGAAGCCATTTTCCATGCCTACTTCAATACCTAAGCCACCGAACTGGCCGGTGGTGCCTTCCTGCAACTCTTTATATTCTTCGTTTGCCAAATAGGCGGAATGCGGATCCAATCCCGACAGCATGCCTCGGATTGCATCTTCCAACAACTTTTTATCCGAAACCGGCTCGACATAGTCCTGCTTGATGCGACCAAAAATTTCGGTAAATGTCCGCAACTCATCGAACGGAAGCGTTTGAGCGTCTTCAGAAGAAGAGGAAACCATGGAGTCTTTTTCCGCCAAGACGCTAGTGCATAAGCTCACCATCGCGCCTAAGCTAAAACCCAGAATTAAGATCAAAATATTTGTATTTTTCCGCATATGTATTAAAACTCCAAAAACCCGTTTCCTATTCAATTTAACTCTTACCCAACTTACGACACCATTTCTCCGGGTCGACCGCCCTGCCTTTTACACGTATACCAAAATAAAGCGCCGCTTGCGACCGGCCACCACTACGCCCAACCGAAGCCAATATTTCACCCGCTCTAACATATTCGCCGACCCTTTTATGCAAACTTTGATTGAAGGCGTATAAACTCATGTAGCCCTTACCATGATCGACTATCGTCATTAATCCGTAACCACGTAACCAATCGGCGAAAACCACACGACCATCCGCCACTACACGAATATCGGCACCCTCTTTTGCACCGATTACCGCTCCATCCCATCGCGTCTCAAACCGTCGATTACCGAAGTGCTCGATGACAGCACCCGCTACCGGCCAAGGCAGATGCCCTTGAAGTTCGGCAAAAACCTTTCCCGTTCGAACTTCCTGTTTACGCTCTTTGAGTTCCTTTCGATGCTCTTGTGGAGCGATTGGATTCGAAAAAGCCGGTTTTGTTTCTATAACCTGTTCCGGTTGCACGGGTCGCCGGGACTTTTCGCCCTCTCGCTGCAAAGAAACCACCAAAGCCTCTAATTTTTTCTCGTCCTCGATTAATCCGGCTAATTGAATCTTTTTTGACGCATATTCTTTATCAAGCTTCGCCAACAAATTTTCACGCTGAACTTTAAGCTCCTTCAAAGCCTGTAATTCTTGCTGCTTTTTTTCCAAAGAAACCTGAAGCAATTGAGTCTCGGTATCCTTTTGCGACTCAAGACGCTTCAAGGTTTGCACGCTGTCTTCTATTGACTGCAATTTCCGAACTCTTGCCTGACCGATATAGTTGTAATAAACCAACATCCGCCCGGATAAGCCAGGATCGTGCTGGTTAAGCAACACATCCAGTCCCCGCTTATCGCCCATCACATAAGCCGTCCTGACTAAGCTCTCCAAATTGCGCTGCTCCGCCTGAAGGCTCATTCGGGTAGCGTCGATTTTGCTCCTGACCTGTTGCAACATTTGTTCTTGCTGAGCGATTTCGGCCTTTACTTTATTCAAGGCGTTGATCTGATCGCCATATTGTTTCTCTAATTTGCGTAGCGAGTCCACCTGCTCAGACTTTTCCGCGGCCAGTTGTTTAACATCATTACCTATCCGCTTAATTTTTGCGTGCATTTTGCTCAATTCACGCAAGCCTTTATTTGCATCGGCTTCGGCCCATACGTCAGAACCGAACCCGATAGCGGCAAAAATCACACAAATACCGAATTTCATTATTGGCCATCCGGCGAAATATCTGTCATTTCTGTCGACTACAATAGCGTCCATCGACAAGGCACCGGCCGGAGTATGTAAATGATTGCCACGTTTTCAACCTAAACCAAGCTTATCAAATATCTTTTAAAATCAAAGAATTCTGCGAACTAGTCATTACTCTTATAAAATCCGCCGACATTACAATTCCGTTACCCGCCGTCAATAAATGCGAAAGAGCCCCCCTAAATAAGCCGCCGAAGACGACGCCTATTGAACATTAAAGCCCACTCTGTTAGATTTGCTGATCTTTTTGCGGGAAGCCGACGCCTTGATAATTTCACCGGCCGCTATGCCATTATTATACAGTACGCGCAGAATGCACATAACGCTAATGCGAATATTGAACATCCATTGACAAAGAACCATATGGAAGACAACGACGATCACATACTATATGACGATACCGACATTAATCGGGCTTCTCGCTGCTTAAAAGCCATGTCGCACCCTTTACGCCTAAAAATCCTTTGTGTGTTGGGCGACAGGTCTATCAGTGTACAGGATATCGTCGAACAAGTTGGCACTAGCCAAAGCAACATCTCGCAACATTTAGCAATTTTAAGAGACAAAGGGATTTTGGATTATAAAAAGGATGCTAATCGAGTTTTTTATTATATCGATGATAAACGTGTCATTCACCTTATTGAAATGATGCGCACGATATTTTGCGAAACCTAAAACCCTATTCCTAAAATAAACCCAAAATTATTCTTACGATGGATCAATATATTGAATTTGCCACCAACCACTACTTGCTCTCATTTTCGCTGGTCTGTGTCATTTTTTTGTTGATACAAGATCTGATTTCCAATTCCTTCAACAAATTTGAAAGCATCTCACCGTTGATTGCGGTCACCAAAATGGATAGCGATAGTACTGTGGTCATAGATGTTAGGGAGCCGAACGAATTTATTAAAAGCCACATTGAAAACGCCATCAATGTCCCATTAGGAAAGCTCGAAGAAAAACTCCAGACATTAGATCAATATAAATATTACACGCTTATTGTAACTTGCCAAACGGGCGCGCGTTCGGTACCCGCCTGCAAAACCTTGTCAAAAGCGGGCTTCGAACATATTTTTAACATGCAAGGCGGCATGCAATCCTGGGAAGACAATAAACTACCGATAAAAATAAGCAGTAAAAACAACGATTAATTTTAACTACTCAAATATTCAGTCATGGCAGAAACTAATACGACAGGTGAAAAACAATTCAGCATTCAAAAAATTTATATCAAAGATATTTCGTTCGAAACCCCTAACTCACCGAAAATATTTACTCAGAAATGGGAACCTTCGCTTGATTTAAACCTAGGAACCAATGTCGAAACCCTAGAAAATTCCATGTACGAAGTATCTCTGTCCATCACGGTAACCGTAAAAATAGGCGACGCAATCGCATATTTAGTTGAAATAAAACAAGCCGGAATTTTTACCATTGCCGGCTTCAGCGAGCAGGAAATGGGCCCTATGCTTGGGAGCTTCTGCCCTAACGTTCTATTCCCTTATGCTCGTGAAGCCGTATCGGACATCGTTAACAAAGGCGGCTTTCCTCAGCTTATTCTGGCTCCGGTCAATTTCGACGCCTTATATATGCAACACCTACAACAGAACCAAAACAATCCGGCCGGACAAACAATAAATTGATAGCCATGCCCCCGAAAATTAGCATATTCGGCACAGGCTCATGGGGTACTGCGCTTGCCATACATGCAGCACGCAATGGATGCGACACACTACTTTGGGGGCACAACACTCAGCAAGTTGAATTACTGCAAAAAACACGGGAAAACCCCCGGTATCTTCCAGGCATATGCTTTCCGTCCAATCTCAACGTAACCGACAATCTGCGCGAGGCGACCGAGTTTAGTCCTATATTGTTGGTTTCAGTGCCAAGCCACGCTTTTAAACAAACTTTGGAGCAAATCAAGCCTTATTTAGACGTAAACCCTAAAATCGCATGGGCAACCAAAGGCTTCGTCAGCAACAACGGCGCGCTACTGAGCGAGGTCACCGAAACCGTTATCGATAGGAATGTGCAAACCGCCGTGCTGTCCGGACCATCCTTTGCACGAGAAGTGGCCACCGGCCTGCCGACCGCAATCACAGTCGCATCCAAATCAGATCAATTCGCATCCGACGTTGCGACGATTTTTCATCACCAATGCTTCAGGGCATACACCAGTAGCGACATTATCGGCGTCCAGGTAGGGGGCGCATGCAAGAACGTGCTAGCGATTGCAGCCGGAATTGCGGACGGGCTCGGATTTGGCGCTAATACCCGCGCCGCGTTGATTACGCGCGGCCTAACTGAAATTATGCGCTTAGGCATCAAGTTGGGTGGTCACTCCGATACATTTATGGGGCTTGCCGGCTTAGGCGATTTGATCCTTACCTGCACGGATAATCAATCGAGAAACCGCCGCTTTGGTTTGGCGCTAGGTCAAGGAAAAAGCCGGGACGCGGCTATTGAAGAAATAAACCAATCCGTAGAAGGCATCGCCGCAGCCCGCGAAGCGTACCGGCTGAGCCGAAAACATCTAGTCGAAATGCCGATTACAGAGCAAGTATATAAAGTATTATTCGACTCACTTGATCCCAAAAAAGCCGTTCAAAACCTGCTTGCCAGAGACCAAAAACCGGAAATCTAGCCACACGACCCGGTTTCGACACCAAATTCTCCTTCAATCTTTAACTTCAGACGCCGCGGAAGATTTTAAACCGTCTTCCATCCAAACTAGTTGCCATTTCCCCAGCCAAAATCAAGCGCAACAATCAACTACATTTCACATCAAAATTATCAATTAACCGCCTGATAAAAATAAACTTTATTTTTTCTAAAAACATAAGCTCATCCTTATTATCAAAAAAATCGTAAGTCCTTGTACAAAAAGAAAGAATTTAATGGAATGACTCTTGACTAAGACTCTCTTGAAAACTATAGTGGTACAAAAATGATGAAAAGTGGTTAAAAAGGGATTTTTTAGATTATTTGGGGCTGATCTTGTTTCGAGGCATAAGTTCAATCAACTTGGATGCGAAAGGTCGCATTGCGATTCCAACCCGTTATCGGGAGGAATTGCAGGAATGTTGCGATCGCCAAATGATTGTCACAGTTGCGGTCGACGACAAATGCGTTGGCGAACAAGGTTGCTTATGGCTTTACCCGCTACCGGAATGGGAAAAACTGGAACAAACGATCAGCAAACTACCCACTCTGAACAAAATGGCCGGCAAACTTCGCCGTTTTGTGATCGGTCATGCCAGCGAATGCGAAATGGATGCGCAAGGTCGATTATTGCTACCTGAAAAACTGCGCGAATTTGCAGGCATGGAAAAACATATTTATTTAGTTGGGCAATTGAATAAATTTGAAATCTGGAGCGACGCCGCTTGGCAAGCTAAAGAACTGGAATGGCTGGATGGCAGCGATACAGAAGGGCTTGAAGAACTTGGTAATTTATCGTTTTAACGACCATGCCGCCACACCAACCCGTTTTATACGAAGAGGCTATTGAAAGCCTACAAATAAGAGCGGACGGCATTTATGTCGACTGCACCTTCGGTCGTGGCGGGCATAGCAAAGGTATCTTGCAAAAGCTTGGCGAGCTTGGACGGCTGATAGCGATAGATCGCGATATCGAGGCGATAGACAGCGCTCCAGCGAAACAGTTGTTGGCCGACACTCGATTTAGTTTACATCATGCCTGTTTTGCAGACTTGGCCAACGTAATCAGTCAACTGGGCTTTGCCGGCAAAGTGAACGGCATATTGATGGATTTGGGTGTCTCATCGCCTCAATTGGACACGGCGGAACGTGGATTTAGTTTTTTACATGATGGCCCATTGGATATGCGAATGGACGTCACTAGAGGATTGAGTGCGGCTCGATACCTGGCGGCAGTCGATGAACAAACTTTAACCAAGGTTTTGTTCGAATATGGCGAAGAACGTTTTGCGCGCCGTATCGCGAAGGCGATTGTGCGGCAACGCCAACAGCAGCCATTACAGACGACGTTACAACTGGCGAAATTGATTGAAGACAGCGTGCCGTTTCGGGAAAAAAACAAACACCCGGCAACTCGCTCGTTCCAGGCAATCAGAATAGAAATTAACCAAGAGTTAGAACAGATAAAGGCGGCATTGAATCAAGCGATCGAAGTCATGGCACCGGGCGGCCGACTCGTGGTCATAGCGTTTCATTCGTTGGAAGACCGTATCGTAAAACGCTTTATCCGCGAAGAATCCGGTCGTAAAAACAACCCCGGCAGATTGCCGGTGAAAGAACAAGACATAGGCAAAGGGCCCTTAAAATCAGTAGGTAAGTCAATACGCGCAGGTGCATTAGAAGTACGGGATAATCCGAGAGCTCGTAGCGCCATCATGCGTGTAGCGGAGAAAATTTAATGACCGCAATAAACAACTTATTGTTAAGCATTTTAGTTGCCATGCTGATGTTATCGGCCATTGCCGTGATTTACAGCAAATATCAGTCGCGACTGTTATTCATAGAAATCCAGCAGAAGGAAAAGCAACTGGACGACTACGAAGTGGAATGGGGACGGTTGCAACTGGAGCTGACGACACTAACGGAAGAAAACCGGGTTGAAATAGAAGCCAGAAACCGACTAATGCTGACTTTGCCAGCCCAAAACGAAATTGTTTACATCAAACCGTAAATGCGAATATCAACAGCGGCCAGAACAGCTACAAAACCGACGTTAGATTTCCGTATCAGGCGGAACCTACTGCTGGGAACCATGCTCACCGCCATGATGACGCTGGCTGGGCGTGCCGTCTATTTGCAGGTACTTGATAAAGAGTTTCTACAAGACAAAGGCGATTTGCAACATGTCGGCGTAGTTGACGTACCGGCTTACCGTGGACAGATTAAAGACCGTGGCGGCGAACCGCTGGCCATTAGTACTCCCGTTCAGTCAATCTGGGTAAATATGCGCCAGTTCAAGGACAGCGAACGCGAAAAGTTCAGTCAAATGGCCAAAATATTGAATATTCCCGAAGCGAATATGCAGTCCTTTTTGAAAAAAGAAGCAGGCAAACGCTTTGTCTACGTAAAACGGCAGATAAACCCCGATTTAGCGGACAAAGTAAAGACACTTGGCATCACCGGCGTTTATTTCGAGCGGGCGTTCAAACGGTATTACCCGGCCGGAGCGACAGCCGGGCACCTGTTGGGCTTTACCAATATTGACGATATCGGTCAAGAAGGCATGGAACGCGGGTACGATTATATTTTACGGGGAAAACCAGGCAAAAAGCGCGTCATCAAAGACGGGAAGGGCCACATCATTAAAGATGTCGAAAACATTGAAGAAGCCATGCCCGGCCGTGACTTAGTATTGACAATAGACGAGCGCATTCAATATTTGGCGTACAGAGAATTGCAAGCCGCCGTAGTCAATCATAAAGCACACTCGGCTTCACTGGTGGTATTGGATGCCAAAAACGGCGACGTACTGGCTTCGGTGAGTCAACCCGCGTTCAACCCCAACAACCGCCGGGAGCTCCGCAGCAACCGTTATCGCAATCGGGCGATGGTCGACAGCTTTGAGCCAGGCTCAACCGTAAAGCCTTTTGTGGTCGCGGCGGCGCTCGATGGCGGCTACGTCGCCCCAAACGCATTAATCGAAACCAACGGTAGTTATCGCGTAGGCCGTAACGTCGTCAAAGACATCCATAACTACGGAACGCTGGACCTAACGCTGGTATTGCAAAAATCCAGCAATATTGCGGTTACCAAGCTCGCGATGAGTATGCCGCCGGAATATTTTTGGAGTGTATACAGTAACTTAGGTTTCGGCACGTCGGCGGGAGTCGGGTTTCCGGGAGAAGCCAGCGGCTCGTTATTGGATTATCAAGGTTGGCACGAATTTGATCAGGCAACCTTATCTTTCGGTTACGGCGTATCGACATCGATATTGCAACTGGCTCGCGCATACACTGCCCTGGCCGACGACGGAATAATACATTCCGTTTCGCTGTTAAAACGTGATGAAGACCCCGACGCGCGTCGAATATTCAAACCGGAAACCGCACGTAGCGTCAGAAACATGCTGGAACACGTCATCAGCAAAGAAGGCACAGCCTATCGTGCCAGAGTCGAAGGTTACCGGGTGGCCGGCAAAACCGGCACAGTAAAAAAGACATCCGCAACCGGAGGCTATACGCGTGACAAATATTTATCGGTATTCGTAGGCATGGCTCCGGCGAGCAATCCTCGTTTCATCATTGCCATAGTCGTAGACGAGCCAACAACCGGCCAATACTACGGTGGCCTGGTAGCGGCTCCGGCATTCTCAAAAGTAATGGCCGGTATTTTACGGATTTACGGTGTAGAGCCTGACGGCCTCGAAACCATGCCCTTGTTGTTGAGCAGACAATGAAATTGAGCCATTTGTTAAGCGGTATCACGGAAATCGAGACTGATATCGAGATCACGGGGTTGCGCCTGGACAGTCGTAAGGTAAAAAGAGGGGACGTATTTTTTGCGTTGAATGGCGCGCTGCAACACGGTATCCGATACACCGGGCAGGCGGCGGAAAACGGCGCGACAGCGGTGGTTTACGATCCCTGCGGCATCGACGACAAGGACCGAATAAATGTAAATGTAAATGTCATGGCGATAGCGATACGCAATTTAAGCCGACATTTGGGCGAAATTGCGGCACGCTTTTACGACTATCCGTCAAAACGAATCGACGTGATCGGCATAACCGGCACCAACGGTAAGACCACATGCAGCCAATTGCTTGCACAAGCATTGCCGGATTGCGGCGTCGTCGGCACATTGGGTTGGGGTTTGCGCGGCCGCCTAACCGATACCTGCAATACCACGCCGGATGCTTTTGCGATACAGGAAATACTGGATACGCTCGCCGAAAACGGAACGCAAACCGTAGTAATGGAAGTATCTTCTCACGGTTTGGAACAAGGCCGCGTCAACGCAGTTGAATTCAAGGGCGCCGTATTTACCAACCTGACGCGTGACCATCTCGACTATCACGGCAACATGCAAGCTTATTTAAAAGCCAAGCTAAGCCTATTTACGAATCCGGCTTTGGAATTTGCCGTGATCAATTTAGACGACGCAAGCAGCAAAGAAGTACTCAAGGTATTGACTGAAAAGGTCAAATGTTGGGGATTTAGCGTCGACCAGCGCCGCATCGAAGGCATTGAATGTCTAATTGCCGACAAGGTGCTGCACCATGCGAACGGCATCGAATTCGATGTGCATTGGGGCAGGCAATCCTTACGCGCCACTACGCCGATTATCGGCGCATTCAACTTACAAAACGTCATGACCGTTCTCTGTGTGCTATTGGCCATGGACTGGTCTTTCGACAAGGCCGTTGCGCAGCTGGCCCGGCTGACACCGGTTATAGGCAGAATGGAAAAGTACGGGGGGCACGGCAAGCCTACCGTAATAGTGGATTATGCGCATACTCCGGACGCACTGGAAAAAGTACTACTAGCCGCAAAGGCCGAAGGCCGGTTGTGGGTGGTATTCGGTTGCGGCGGCGACCGCGACAAGGGCAAGCGTCCGGAAATGGGTCGAATTGCGGAAACCTACGCGGACCACGTGGTCGTGACCGACGACAACCCGCGCACGGAAGCATCCGAGACAATCATCAAAGACATTTTGGCTGGCTGCGCCAGCAACAAAATCAACGTTATTAACGACAGACACGTCGCGATCACTACAGCGATCTACCAAGCAGGTCCGGAGGATCTTGTGGTCATCGCCGGCAAGGGTCACGAAAACTACCAGGAAATCAACGGCGTAAAGACGCCGTTTAGCGATCAGGCAATAGCAAGGGAAGCGTTAGCCGCGTGGGGCTCCGTATCATGAAACTGCCACTCAGCGAAATTGCAAACGCGGTAAACGGCAAACTGATAGGCGCTGATCTGGTTGTAGACGGAGCCGGCATCGACACGCGTACATTGCGTGCCGGCCAACTCTACATAGCAATTGCCGGCGAACGTTACGACGGCCATGACTTTACCGACAAAGCGGAACAAACCGGTGCCGCCGCTCTTTTACTCAATCGTCCCGTATCTAGCCGACTGCCCCAAATTCTGGTCAACGACACTCGTTTGGCCTTAGCCGAACTGGCCGGTTATTGGCGCCGCCAGTTGCCCGTCAGGGTCGCGGGCGTCACGGGCAGCAACGGTAAAACCACGGTCAAAGAAATGATCGCCGCCATTTTCGCCACGCAAGGTAACACCTTATATACCCAAGGGAATCTCAACAACGATATCGGTGTACCGCTGACCTTGTTGCGGCTGAATGAAAACCACCGTTACGCGGTTATTGAAATGGGCGCGAACCATCTCGGCGAAATAGCGTTTACCAGCCGCTACGCAGGGGCCGATGTCAGCGTCATTACCAATGTCGCCCCGGCACACATCGAAGGTTTCGGCAGCATCGAGGGCGTGGCCAATGCAAAAGCGGAGATTTTCGAGAGCCTGGCTCCTAACGGCGTCGCGATCTTAAACCGAGACGACCGCTTCTACGACTTTTGGATAAGCGAAAAGGTAGGCGCACGCAGCTGCGTCAGCTTCGGTTTTAATGAGTCGGCCGACGTGCGCGCAAACAATATTCACACACAACTAGACAACCAAGGTTTTGCCACGGATTTCGATTTGGTCACGCACGCCGGTAAGGAACGCATTCGTTTAAGTTTGGCCGGCGAGCACAACGTGAAAAACGCGCTCGCCGCCGCGGCCGTTACCCTGCAATTCGGCATCGAACTTGTTTCCGTCAAACAAGGATTAGAAAACATGAAACCGGTCGTCGGACGCATGCAAGCTTTGCGCGGCCGTAAAGGCAACATCATCATCGACGACACCTACAATGCCAATCCCGCATCGCTAAAAGCCGCGCTGGATACCGTCTCGGCCTGTCGGCAGCCGATATGGCTGGCGCTGGGTGAGTTCGGCGAACTGGGTGCGGAAAGCCCGGCCATTCACGCCGAATTGGGAAAAATAATTAGCATGACGCCCGTGCAGCGCTTATTCGCGACAGGTGAACTGACCAAACGCACCGTAGCCGGTTTTGGTGAAAACGGTCAATTTTTCGAAAAGCAGGAACAACTAATCGACACCTTAGCCCAGGCAGTCACAGGCAAGGAAATTATTTTAGTAAAAGGCTCTCGCGCCCAAAAAATGGAAAACGTGGTCGCGGCGTTAGTCGAAAACTTCAGAGCAACATAATGTTACTTTTACTCGCAGACTATTTAATTAGTATCGATAGCGGTTTCAGGGTCCTGAATTATCTGACGTTCCGCGCCATACTGGGCGTACTGACCGCATTGGTCATTTCCTTCATGATCGGTCCCGCCATGATCGAAAAGCTCACGCTCAGAAAGATCGGACAGAGCGTACGCGACGATGGTCCGCAAAGCCATTTTTCAAAAACCGGCACCCCTACCATGGGTGGAACGATGATTCTGTTTGCGATTGCATTCAGTACGCTGTTATGCGCCGATTTGAGCAATCGGTACATCTGGGTCGTGTTATTGGTGACGCTGGCTCACGGCGTTATCGGCTTTATCGACGATTACAAAAAAGTTTTGCTCGGCAATAGCGTTGGATTGTCGGCCAAAGCCAAATACTTTTGGCAGTCCGTAGTCGCGGGTTCTGCGGCGATTTATCTATTTAATGCCGCGCAAGTGCCGGCGGAAACCCAATTCATCGTGCCGTTTTTCAAAAATGTCGGCATCAATATGGGTTGGAGTTACGTTGTACTGACTTATTTCGTTATTGTCGGCTCAAGTAATGCCGTCAATCTCACCGATGGTCTGGACGGACTGGCCATCATGCCGACCGTGATGATCGCTGCCGCGTTAGCCATCTTTGCTTATTTGTCCGGCCATGCCACTTTTGCGCAATATCTGCAAATCCCGCACATTCCCAAATCCGGCGAACTGGTGGTGTTCTGCGCCGCGTTGATCGGCTCGGGTCTCGGCTTTTTATGGTTTAACGCTTATCCCGCCATGGTATTCATGGGCGATGTCGGCGCGCTCGCCTTGGGTGCAGCACTGGGAGTGGTTGCCGTTCTGGTCAGACAAGAGATCGTCCTGGTAATCATGGGCGGAATATTTGTAGTCGAAACCGTTTCAGTGATCATTCAGGTCGCCTCTTACAAAACCCGGAAGAAACGGGTATTCCTGATGGCGCCGATACATCACCACTACGAACTGAAGGGTTGGCCGGAGCCGCGCATTATTGTGCGTTTCTGGATTGTTTCAGTCATTTTGGTGCTGATTGGCCTGGCCACTTTGAAACTGAGATAGGCATGAATACCGACGCATTTCTCAGCGCCCTATTTACTCGGTTCGAGCTCGATCCGGCAGACGCCCGCGTCCTGATCGTGGGTCTCGGCTCGACCGGCTATTCGGCCGCCCGGTTTTTGCAGCGGACACCCATCAAATTCGCCGTCATCGACAGCCGAACGAATCCGCCGCAAATGGACCGCTTGCGCGAACATATGCCCGACGTGCCGGTGTTTTTGGGCGGTTTCGACCAATCGGCCTTTGATGTCGCGACTCATTTACTGGTAAGCCCCGGCGTTTCACTGAACGAAAAAGCGATACATAAAGCCATGCAAGCCGGCGTTAACGTGATGAGCGACATCGATTTATTTGCCTGCGCGACCGACAAACCGATTATTGCGGTTACCGGCTCAAACGGAAAAAGCACCGTGACGACGATGCTGGGCGACATGGGGGTTGCCGCCGGTCTCAAAACGGCCATCGGCGGTAATCTAGGCACGCCCGCACTGGATTTACTGCAACAGGATGCGGACCTCTATGTGTTGGAGCTGTCGAGTTTTCAACTCGAAAGGACCACCGCGCTAAACGCCGCCGCGGCCGCCGTGTTGAATCTAAGCGCCGACCATCTGGATCGCCACGACAGTATGTCGGGCTACGCGCAGGAAAAGCGACGTGTCTTCCGCGGTAACGGCACAATGATACTGAACGCCGACGACCCTGTCGTCATGGCAATGCGAGACCCTGGCAGAACCTGCATCAGCTTCTCGATAAAGCAAGCTGCCGATTTTCATTTGCGGCGTGGCGATACCGATCAACTGATGCAAGGCGATCAATTATTGCTGGATGCGGCCGACCTGAACCTGGAAGGCAGCCATAACATCGCCAACGCCCTGGCCGCATTAGCTTTGGGTTATGCAGCCGGTCTGAACATGAACGCGATGTGCCGGGCCTTGAAAAAATTCAAAGGCCTGCCGCACCGGATGCAAAAAGTGGCCGATATCCGCGGTGTTCGCTGGGTCAACGATTCCAAGGCCACGAACATCGGCGCCTGCATCGCCGCATTACAGGGTTATGACCGTAGGGTCATACTGATTGCCGGAGGCGACGGCAAAGGCGCCGACATGACGGAACTGGCCCCCGTTATCAAAGAGAAAACCAAAGCAGTGGTTTTAATGGGCAAAGATGCAAAACTGATCGATCAAGCCCTAAACGGCTGTGTGCCCACCCATTTTGCCGGCGACATGAGCGAAGCGGTAAAAATCGCCGCAGGCTTGGCGGAAACGGGCGACAGCGTTTTATTGTCTCCGGCCTGCGCCAGTCTGGATCAGTATAAGAGCTATGCAGACCGCGGCAACCAATTCGTCCGAGCGGTAATGGAGCTAAGCTGATGTCCGTACCGAATCCCAAAGTCCGCCCAAGTTATCGCTTCCATGTCGACCAACCCCTGCTTACGGCTTGTTTATGTCTGTTGGGTATCGGCTTTGTCTTGGTAGCTTCGTCGTCGATGCATTTAGGCGTCAAGATGGCGGATGACGTCTCTTATTATCCGATCAAACAACTGGTACACATCGTTCTAGGCTTGGTATTTTCGGCGTTCATTTTGGCCACCCCGATGCAGGTTTGGCAAAAAATCGGCCAACCGTTGTTTATAACCGGCCTGGTTTTACTGTTGGTCGTGCTGATTCCCGGCATTGGCGTCAAAGTAAACGGCAGTACCCGATGGTTATCGGTGGTAGGCATAAGAATTCAAGTTTCCGAGGTCATGAAGTTTATTTCGGTCATTTATATGGCCGGCTATATTACTCGCCACAGCGACCACGTGCGCCAATCCCTATTCGGGTTGGTCAGGCCGTTAATGTTATTTTCCATTGCCTGCATACTGTTGCTGTTGGAACCTGATTTCGGCTCGGCGGTAGTGATATTAATCATTGCAATGGGAATGATGTTTTTAGGCGGCGCGCGTCTATCGCCTTTTTTCGCATTGGTCGGTTTGGTGTCCTGTTCCGCGGTAATACTAGCTTATACCTCGTCCTATCGTCTGAAACGTATCACCAGCTTTGTAGACCCTTGGGAGCACGCCAGAGACAGCGGCTATCAATTAACCCAAGCATTGATCGCGTTCGGTCGCGGCGAGGTGACCGGTGTCGGCCTCGGCAACGGCTTACAAAAGCTGTTTTATTTGCCCGAGGCTCACACCGATTTCTTATTTTCGGTGCTGGGCGAAGAGCTGGGGCTTATCGGCGTCGTTTCAGTCATCGGTTTATTTACCGTCCTAATCGTGCGCGGCTTCGCCATTGGCGAGCAGGCGGAACGGGCCGGCGAACGATATTCCGCATTGGTCGCCTATGGACTGTCAATCTGGTTCGGCTTCCAAGCGTTCGTCAACATGGGCGTCAATATGGGCATACTGCCGACCAAAGGCTTAACGCTACCCTTTATGAGTTACGGCGGCGGCAGCATGATCATCATGTGCGGCGCAATCGCCGTGCTGTTTCGGATTCATTACGAAGTCACGGAATTGCATAAGAGCAACGTCAAGGGGCAGCAGCGATGAATAAGCGCATCGTGATCATGGCTGGAGGAACCGGCGGACATGTATTCCCGGCGCTAGCGGTAGCCGAAGAAATGCGCGAGCGCGGCTGGCAGGTAAGCTGGTTAGGCACGCGCAAAGGCTTGGAAGGCCGAGTGGTTCCTGCGCACGGCATCGAGATCGACTGGCTGTCCGTGGAGGGTATACGGGGCAAAGGCCTATTTTCGAAGCTGGCGGCCCTATTTCGCCTGATGCAAGCTTGTTTGCAAGCGCGCCGCATATTGCGCGAACGCCGGCCTGACGTAGTGCTGGGCATGGGCGGTTTCGTTGCCGGTCCGGGCGGCTTGATGGCTAAATGGCTGGGCATTCCGCTGGTCATACATGAGCAAAACCGTGTGCCGGGCACCACCAATCGCTGGCTGGTAAAATTTGCGGCGAACAAAGTCTTGGAAGCATTTCCCGACAGCTTTAAACCGTCCGCGCAAGCGATTTTTACCGGCAACCCCTTACGAAAAGCCTTTTCCAAGCCCGGCGAACATTCCGAATGGCTCCCGGGGTCGAATCGTCCGTTACGGATATTAGTGCTAGGCGGCAGCCAAGGCGCTAAGGTATTGAACGATTGCGTCCCGGATGCCTTGGCCGGATTTAAAGATTTGTCCATCAAGCATCAAACCGGTAGCGCCATGCAAGCCGAAGTTAAGCAACGCTATCAAGACCTCGGACTGCAAGCCGAAGTCTTAGCATTTATCGACGACATGGCCGACACTTACCGTTGGGCCGATTTAATCATTTGCCGGGCCGGCGCAATGACCGTCAGCGAAGTAGCCGCCAGCGGTTTACCGGCGATTTTTATACCGCTGCTCCATGCGATAGACGACCACCAAAGCGCTAATGCGCGTTATTTATCCGATGCGGGCGCCGCCTTGTTGCTACCGCAACCCGAATTGAATGCCGCCAATTTGGAAAAGCTAATTAAACAAGCAATGAGCTCTTTAGCGTCGATGAGATTAGCCGCCATTAACAAAGCCAAACTCGATGCGACTGAAACCGTTGCCAATATATGTATAGAGGCTGCGCAATGAGCAAAGCGAACGTTTATCCCATCCAAGCGCTTGGCAACATCAACAAAATACACTTCGTCGGCGTGGGCGGCACCGGCATGAGCGGCATCGCCGAAGTGCTATGCAATTTGGGCTACCGGGTTTCGGGCTCGGATATCAAACAATCGCCTGTCACCCAAAGACTGCAATCCTTAGGGGTTAAGGTCTATTTCGAACATACGGCGGACAATGTGGCGGACGTCGATGTCGTTGTGACTTCCACCGCGGTCGACCGAAACAATCCGGAAATTTCGAAAGCGTACGAAAATCGCATCCCGGTGATTCCGCGCGCCGAGATGCTGGCCGAACTGATGCGCTTTCGCTTCGGCATCGCCGTCGCCGGCACTCACGGCAAAACCACCACCACGAGTTTGACGACGATGATGTTGGCCGAAGACGGCCTGGATCCAACCTTCGTCATCGGCGGCCGCTTAAACAGCGCCGGCGCTAACGCCAAACTGGGTCTAGGCAAATACCTGGTGGCCGAAGCCGACGAAAGCGATGCCTCGTTTTTGTATTTGCAACCGATGATGGCCATCGTCACCAACATCGATCAAGACCACATGGAAACCTACGACGGCAGTTACGACCGTCTGAAGGACACCTTTATCAAATTCCTGCATCAGCTACCGTTTTACGGTCTGGCGGTGTTATGCGCCGACGACCCCGGCATATGCGATATCTTACCGGAGATATCGAAACCGATAAAAACCTACGGCGCTAAAAACTACGCCGACGTACGCGCCGTCGACGTTCGGCAAGACGGCCTTCATACGCACTTTACCGTGCTACGCTGGGGCGATCTGCCGCCGTTAAAGGTAACCCTAAATTTACCCGGCTGGCACAACATGCTTAACTCACTGGCCGCGGTTACCGTCGCCACCTCGCTCGGCGTTTCCGACGATGCCATCGTTAAGAGTCTGGCCGAATTTAAAGGCGTCGGCAGGCGGTTTCAAATCAATGGCGACATTGAAATTGACGGCGGCAAGCTGACGTTGATCGACGATTACGGCCATCATCCGCGCGAATTGGCCGCAACGCTGGAGGCATTGCATCAAGCCTGGCCCGAGCGTCGTAAAGTCGTGGTGTTCCAACCGCACCGCTATACCCGCACGCGCGACCTGTTCGAGGATTTCGTAGAGGTTTTGTCCAGCGTCGACATTTTGATTTTATTGGATGTTTATTCCGCCGGAGAAGCGCCGATTGCCGGTGCAGACGGCAAGGCTTTAAGCCGTTCGATTCGCGTACGCGGTCAGGTCGACCCGGTCTTCGTGAAAAACCGCGACGATTTACCGGTCATCTTGGCCGGCATCGTGCAAAAAAACGATGTCGTACTGACCATGGGTGCCGGCAATGTCGGGCAAATCGCCGCCGAATTGCCCGAAAAATTACGGGAGGCCTTGTCATGACAAGCCCTTCGAATCTTCGCGGCACCCTGTTGAAAAACGAACCTTTAGCGAAATATACCAGTTGGCGCGTCGGCGGGCCTGCCGAGCATATGTACGTTCCGGAAGACAAAGCGGACTTGATCGCATTCTTAAGGAGCTTACCCCCAGGCGAACCGGTTTACTGGATAGGACTGGGCAGCAATTTACTGATCCGTGACGGCGGCATAAGGGGCACGGTAATCAATACCCGCAGCCGCTTAAAAGACATGCGGTTGATTGATTCCGAAAGGGTTTACGTGGAGGCCGGCGTCCCGTGCGCACACGTTGCCCGTTTTACCGCCGATTTGGGACTGAGCGGAGCCGAATTTTTAGCCGGCATTCCCGGCACCATGGGCGGCGCGTTGAAAATGAATGCGGGAGCCTTTGGCGGTGAAACGTGGGCCATCGTCGATCGGGTGGAAATGATCAACGCCGCCGGTGAAGTGAGAGAACGTGATCACCACGAATTCGAAGTCGCCTATCGCTCGGTCAAAGGTTTGGATAACGAATGGTTTTTATCGGCCCAGTTGAAACTGAAAACCGGCAATAGCGAGTCCAGCCTGCATCATATCAAGGCTTTGCTGGAAAAACGCAATGCTACCCAGCCAACTAATAAACCGACTTGCGGATCGGTGTTTAAAAATCCGCCAAACGACTATGCAGCGCGCCTGATCGAAGCTTGCGGCTTGAAAGGCTACTCAATCGGCGGGGCGATGGTATCGGATAAACATGCCAATTTCATCGTCAATCGCGGCGACGCCACCGCGGCCGACATCGAGCGTCTGATCGAGCATATCCAAACCCAAGTAAAGTCGCGATTTAGCGTTGAATTGCAACCCGAAGTTTGTCGTATAGGTGAGTCCGCATGAAGCCATTGACCGTAAAACACGCATCCGATTTTGGAAAAGTCGCCGTATTGATGGGCGGCACGGCAGCCGAACGCGAGATTTCCTTGCGTAGCGGAAATGCGGTCTATCAAGCGCTGAAAAATAAAGGCATCGATACGATTGCGGTCGATGTCACCGGCAACCCGATCCAAGCCCTATCGAGCCTTAAGGTCGACCGCGTATTCAATATCATTCACGGACGCGGCGGCGAAGATGGCGTGTTGCAGGCCATTTTGGAAGCCATGGGTTTGCCTTATACCGGGTCCGGCGTAATGGCTTCGGCGCTAAGCATGGACAAGTTACGTACAAAACTATGTTGGCAAGGCATGGGACTGAATACACCTAAGTGGCTGGTAATACGCAACGAGTCAGACATCGATCCCTGTATCGCCCGCTTGGGTTTTCCGGTCATCGTCAAACCGGCCCAAGAAGGTTCCAGCATCGGTATGAGCAAGGCCGATAACCGGGAAGGATTGATCGCAGCGGTAAACCTAGCAAAGCAATATCAATGCGATGTGTACGCCGAACAATGGGTTCAAGGCCAAGAATACACAGTCGGCATTCTGGCGGATGAGGCGTTACCGGTGATCCGCCTGGAGACACCGAATGCCTTTTACGATTTCGACGCGAAATACCGAGCAAGCACTACTCAGTATCATTGTCCCTGCGGTTTAACCCAGGAACGGGAAAAACAATTACAGGCATTGGCCGTTTCAGCCTGCCAAGGATTAAATGTAAAAGGTTGGGCGCGCGTCGATGCGTTTATAGACCGCAACGACCAAGCTCAATTAATAGAAGTCAATACCGTGCCGGGCATGACCGATCATAGCTTGATCCCGATGGCGGCAAGAGTTGCCGGAGTGGATTTCGGCGAACTCGTTTGGCGTATTTTAGAAACCAGTATGGTGAATTAGCTTGATGCAGATGAAATTTATGATACTCGGTTTGCTCGCTCTAACCCTGTGCTGGTTTGGCTGGCAGCAGTTGCAAAGCAAAGATGCCATCAGCAAACCGATACGCTACGTCAGGATTGAAGGCGCGTTTCAATACACCAAGAAAGAAAAGCTGAAACAACTGCTGACGCCTCAGATGATGCGCGGCTTTTATCACGCCGATATGGAAACCATCCATCACCTGATTGCCGAGTTGCCGCTGGTGGAAAGGGTCGACGTAAAAAGGGTTTGGCCGGATGCGGTTCATATCAAAATCACCGAGCAGAAGCCCGTCGTACGTTGGGGAGATAAGGCGTTATTGAATAATCAAGGCGATCTATTGATACCGGACAATATCATTGAATTTAACAACTTACCGCTGATTACCGGGCCGGAAGGCCAGGAAAAGAAACTGCTGGAAATCATGAAAGGGGTTTATATCGTATTGATGGATAAATCGCTTCAGTTAGCCGAATTCCACGTCAACGATAGGCGGGCGTGGAGCATCAAGCTGGCTAACGGTTTACAGATGCAATTGGGCCGCAAGGCTCCGCTGGAAAATATGCAGCGTTTCTTAAGGACGATAGATATTTTAGGAGAAGACAAGGTCGCCATGATGGCAAACGTGGATACCCGCTATCCGAATGGTTATGCAGTTACCTGGAAACCGGACCTGATTGAAATTGATTGGAAGGCAATCGCAGCAAAAAACAAAACCTGATTTAAACGCTTTAATTGAGCAAACAAATGGCCAAAAAAACAGATCGAAACATACTAGTGGGATTGGACATAGGCACGTCGAAAGTGGCGGCCATTGTTGGCGAGTTCCGCGGCGGCGACGAAATTGAGATTATCGGCATCGGTACCGCGCCATCCAAAGGACTGAAAAAAGGGATTGTCGTCAACTTGGAATCAACCGTCCATTCGATTCAGCGGGCGATCGAGGAAGCCGAGCTAATGGCCGGATGTCAGATTAAATCGGTCTTTGCCGGTATCGCCGGCAGCCATATCAAAAGCTTGAATTCGCATGGCATCGTGGCTATCAAGGAAAAAGAAGTCACCCAGCACGACATTGATCGCGTGATCGATTCCGCCCGGGCGGTCGCCATTCCGGCCGACCAGAAAATCCTGCACATACTGCCTCAAGAATTCGTCATCGACCAGCAAGAAGGCATCAAAGAGCCTATCGGCATGTCGGGAATTCGGCTGGAAGCCAAGGTGCACATGGTCACGAGCAGCGTCAGTGCCGAACAAAACATCGTCAAATGCATCCGCCGCTGCGGCCTGGATGTCGACGACATCGTGCTGGAGCAACTGGCTTCCTGCTCCGCCGTATTAACCGAGGACGAAAAAGATTTAGGGGTTTGTTTGATCGACATCGGCGGCGGCACCACCGACATAGCGATCTTTTCCGAAGGTGCGATCAAACATACCGCGGTGATCCCGATTGCCGGCGATCAAGTTACCAACGACATCGCCGTCGCGTTGCGGACACCGACCAAGAACGCTGAAGAGATCAAGCGCCAGTACGCTTGCGCATTGACGGAGCTGGCCGATCCTCAGCGCATGATAGACGTACCGAGCATCGGCGACCGGGAACCCCGCAAGATATCCGCGCAGAACCTGGCGGAAATCGTGGAGCCGCGTTACGAGGAATTGATGCTATTGGTACAGGCCGAACTTAGGAGAAGCGGCTACGAAGACTTGATCGCCGCCGGCATGGTCATCACCGGCGGTAGCTCGCAAGTAAAGGGATTAACCGAATTGGCGGAGGAAATTTTCCATATGCCGGTTCGCATGGGGACGCCGCTACATGTGTCCGGACTAACCGATGTAGCACATAACCCTATTTATTCGACCGCGGTGGGCTTGCTTATCTACGGCAAAGATCATCACGGCCGGGATTTGGGTTTCAATGATGATGGAGGAAATCTGTGGTCAACAATCAAGAACTGGTTTCAGGGTAATTTTTAATTTGTGTGTCTGGAGGGTGTGAAAATGAAATACGAATTGATGGACAATAGTGGCAATGCCGTAATTAAAGTCATCGGCGTTGGGGGCGGCGGCGGTAATGCCGTCAATCATATGGTGGAAACCGGAATAGACGGGGTTCAATTTATTTGCGCCAATACAGATGCGCAAGCGTTAAGGCAAATGAATGTCGACACCATCGTGCAATTGGGCGTCGAGCTGACCAAAGGCCTGGGGGCAGGCACTCGTCCGGACGTCGGACGCGCCGCGGCCGAAGAAACGCGCGAACGCATCCGCGAAGTGATAGAAGGCGCCGATATGGTGTTTTTGACGGCGGGTATGGGCGGCGGCACCGGCACGGGTGCGATCGGCGTTTTCGCCGAAGAAGCCAAGGAAATGGGGATTTTGACGGTTGCAGTGGTTTCCAAGCCTTTCGACTTCGAGGGAACCAAGAAAAAGAGAGTGGCCGAAGACGGTCTATCCGAATTGGAAAAATTGGTCGATTCGTTGATCATCATACCAAACCAGAAACTGCTGCCGACCTTAGGCAATAACCGCTCTTTGGTCGATGCGTTCCGCGTCGCCAACGATGTCTTGTTGGATGCGGTGCAAGGGATTACGGAATTAATCGTTCATCCCGGCCTGATGAACGTCGACTTTGCCGACGTTAGAACCGTCATGACCAATATGGGCAGTGCCATCATGGGTACAGGCGTCGCCAACGGCGAAAACCGCGCACGCCTGGCGGCGGAAAAAGCCATTGCTTGTCCGCTGCTGGAAGACATCAATCTGTTGGGTGCGCGCGGCATCCTGGTCAACGTCACTTCCAACGGCGACCTGGGACTGAACGAGTTCGACGAAATCGGCAGTATCATGCATGCGTTTGCATCGGAAGACGCCGACATCAAGATCGGTATGGCGGTCAATCCGACCATGGGTAACGAAGTTAAAGTGACCGTTGTCGCGACAGGCATGGGCGAAAAAGTCAAGGCCAACACCCCGATCAAACTGGTGCAAAAAGTGGCGGCCGGCGAGATCAACTACGATCAATTGCAAAAACCGACTGTGATACGCCAGCAAAAACCGGAAGCACCTATCCGCGAAACGCGTTTCGGCGCTCAACCCCGCACCGATGCCGATCTCGAATATTTGGATGTACCGGCTTTCTTAAGACGTCAAGCCGATTGAAGCCTAGCGATTGCAATAGGGAAGCTATCGTAAAAAATTATGATAGACTTCCCTGCTTAGTTTTCTCTATATCAGTATTTCATGATCAAGCAACGTACACTTAAAAATACTATCCGTGCTACAGGCGTGGGCCTACATACCGGCGATAAGATTTATCTGACGCTTCATCCGGCCGAACCCAATAGCGGCATCCGTTTCCGCCGGGTCGACTTGGAAACTCCGATCATGATTGACGCCCGCCCGGAAAACGTGGGCGAGACTAAATTGTCGACAACCTTGGTACAAGGCAATGTGAAGGTCTCTACGGTCGAACACCTTCTGTCCGCAATGGCCGGCTTAGGTATCGACAACGCGATCGTCGATGTCAGCGCACCTGAAGTTCCGATCATGGACGGCAGCGCCGGTCCGTTTGTGTTCCTGCTGCAATCGGCGGGCGTTTCCGAACAAGACGCGCCGAAAAAATATATTCGCATTAAGCAACCGATTCGCGTGGAAGAGGGTGATAAATGGGCCGCCTTCGAACCGTTCGACGGCTTTAAAGTCACTTTTACGATAGACTTCGAACATCCGGCATTTTCCGATCATTTAAAAACCGCGGTCATGGACTTTTCGTCGACGACTTTCGTCAAGGAAGTTGCCCGCGCTCGCACCTTCGGTTTTATGCGCGATATCGAATTCTTGAGGGAAAACAACCTGGCGCGAGGGGGCAGCCTGGACAACGCCATTGTCGTTGACGACGATAAAGTGATGAATGAAGACGGTCTTCGCTATGCCGATGAGTTTGTTAAACACAAAATTCTAGATGCCATAGGCGACCTTTATTTGTTAGGCCACAGCTTGATCGGTGAATACAAAGGTTTTAAATCCGGTCATGCGCTCAATAATAAGTTGCTACTAACATTGTTGGAAAATAAAGACGCCTGGGAAATGGTCAGCTTCGAGAATGATGAAGACGCCCCAATTTCGTTTATGCGTTCGGCACAAACGCCGGTTGCGGCTGCAGGATAAGGAACTCGGGGCGAATTGAAGTCGTTCGATTGAATAGTCGACAGGCTTCAATTCCCCAAACATTTTTTCAAAGTCTCAGCTAATTTCGCCAACGCCTTATCCAATACATCATCGCTGTTTTCATTTACCGCACCAAGCATAGATTGCACCGTTTCCGCGGAAGGTAAGCGTGCAGTCCGGTTTTTTTTTCCGTCATCGAACTGAAACAATATTTTTACCCGAACATCGGTAATATTCTGTTGTCCGGAATCACCTAATCCGTTTAGTATTGGGTCTCGATAAAAACGTATTTGCGAGGCCCAAATCGACGAGTCCGTATATATCAGTAAGCGATTCCCGCTTACCACACAATAATCCGCATGCTCTGCTATGCTTGGAGGTAACGCCGCCCGCACAACACGCAACAGTTGACCGTGTTCGGCAACTTTTTCCATATACACCGCGAGTGATCCGGCGTTGAAATCAACGGCCGATCTGAACACAGGTTTTTTTGAGTAACCCTTCATCTTCCAAGCAACTTAAATAACCGGTAATACTGCTATGAACACATTTTTACAGACGGTGCTGGCAAAAGCCGACTATCAGCCGGTCAAGCTTTTGTCGATGTTAAGAGAAGTGCAATCCCAATATCAACATATCCCAAACGCAGCCATCGAAATATTAGCCAGCGAGCTTAATATTCCGCGGACGCAAATAATCGCAGTAGTTGAATTCTACAGCTTTTTACATTTAACGCCACAGGGCCGTTACGACATTCTGATCAGCGATTCGATTACCGACCACATGCTGGGTAAAGAAAATCTGCTTAGCTATTTTTCCAGTGTACTCAAGGTCAAGCCAGGCGAAGTACGCAGCGACGGTTTAGTTAGCCTGAACAACACCTCATGTACCGGCATGTGTGACCAAGGTCCTGCCGGCCTGGTAAACGGACTGGCATTAACTCGTCTGGACCGGCCCAAGATCGACGAAATCGCCGCACTCATCAAGGCCGAAACGCCGCTATCGGAATGGCCGGCACATTTGTTTATCGTCAGCGATAACATTCATAAAGCCGGTTTGTTATTGAATGCCTCGTTCGACAAAGGCGCCGCAATCCGGGCCGCATATTCGCGCGGCCTGTCCGATACCCTGGCAGAACTGGAACGTTCCGGGCTCAGGGGAAGAGGCGGCGCCGGGTTTAAGACCGCAACCAAATGGCGCTTCTGCGCTGAAGAAACGGCCGAAGCCCACTACGTAGTCTGCAATGCCGACGAGGGCGAACCCGGTACCTTCAAGGATCGGGTCTTGCTGAACAGCTATGCCGATCAAGTATTCGAAGGCATGACCCTATGCGCGGCCATCATAGGCGCCAAGCACGGATTTTTATATCTCCGCGGCGAATACTTGCACCTTTATGAAAAATTGCAAAGCGTTTTACAGCATCGCCGAGACTCAGGATTGCTCGGTGCCGATATCTTAGGCTTGGGACTGGATTTCGATATCGAGATCTGCCTAGGCGCCGGCGCTTATATTTGCGGCGAAGAATCGGCCTTGATCGAATCTCTGGAAGGCAAAGCCGGTATTCCCCGCAACCGACCGCCCTACCCGGTCAGCAGCGGCTATTTGAATCAACCGACCGTCGTCAATAACGTCGAAACCTTTATGGCTGCAGCCCATATCGCAGTCCGAGGCGGTGCGTGGTTCGCCAATTACGGCACGGAAAAATCCGCCGGCAGTAAAATCCTGAGTATTTGCGGCGATTGCGAAAAACCCGGCATCTACGAATATCCTTTCGGCACCAGCATCAGGCAAATCCTGGACGACTGTAAAGCGGAAGGCGTTATGGGTGTCCAGATCGGCGGTCCGTCCGGTACTTTTATCGGCAATCAGGAACTGGATCGCAAATTGGCCTTCGAAGATCTCGCTACCGGCGGTTCGTTCATCGTGTTCAATAATAGCCGCGACATTCTTGCCATCGCCCGGAACTTCACGCATTTCTTCGCCCACGAAAGCTGCGGATTCTGCACGCCGTGCAGGGTGGGCACCTCCTTATTGAAAAAACAATTGGATAAAATCGTCGAAGGCCACGGCTCCGCCGGCGATGTCGTAGAACTGGAAAGCTTGTGTCAATTGGTCAAGAACAATAGCCACTGCGGGCTTGGGCAAACGGCCGCCAATCCGATTTTAACGACATTGCAACGTTATCCGGATTTATATCATAGCCAACTTAAGGAAATCAGTTACGAGCCGGGCTTCGACCTGGACGGCGCATTGGAAACCGCTCGCCGCATGGCGCATCGCAACGATGCGGCTGCACATTTATCGCAAGTGGAGGATTAACATGTCAGGTACCATCAATATCGACGGACGGGACGTTCCGTTTGAAGAAGGCCAAACCATCATCGAAGCCGCCACTGCCGCGGGTATTTATATCCCGCACCTGTGCCATAAGCCGGGCTACACCCCGCATGGCAGCTGCAAACTCTGCACGGTGAAAGTCAACGGCCGAACTTGCTCGGCTTGCACCTTCCCGGCAGCGGACGGCCAGACCGTCATCAACAACAGCGAAGAATTACTGCAAGACCGCCGTCGCATCACGCAAATGCTGTTCGTCGAAGGCAATCACTTGTGCCCCTCTTGCGAAAAAACCGGTAACTGCAACTTGCAGGGCGTGGCTTATCATTTGAACATGCTGGACAATCACTTTCCGCATTTTTATGCCCACCGAGACGTCGACGCCTCTCACCCGGACGTGCTGCTCGACCGCAACCGCTGTATCTTTTGCAACCTGTGCGTGCGCGCCAGCCACGAAAAAGACGGCAAGGACGTGTTCGGCATAGCCGGACGCGGCATCAACAAAAGCCTGATTGTCAATTCGCCCAGCGGATTACTGAAAGACAGCGACATCGATATCGACGACGAAGCCGTACATATCTGTCCGACCGGGGCCATTTTGATCAAACGTACCGGTTACCAAGTCCCGATTGGCCAACGTATTTACGATCACCATCAAATCAACGAAGTGGCATTAGCGGAGGAAAGCGGCGCGGGTTCCCGACCCGCTGCCGCACTCGCCCCATCCCTGGAGGTCGCCCATGACAAATAAGATCAAAGTCGCAACCACTTCATTGGCCGGTTGCTTCGGCTGCCACATGTCGTTTCTGGACATAGACGAGCGCATCCTGCCTTTGTTGGAACTTGCCGAGTTCGACCGCTCGCCGATTACCGACATCGAGCACTGCGGCCCTTGCGACATCGGCCTGATCGAAGGCGGCGTCTGCAATTCCGAGAACGTGCACGTACTCCGCGAGTTTCGTAAGAATTGCAAAATCCTGGTCGCGGTCGGCGCTTGCGCGATCAACGGCGGCCTGCCGGCCTTGCGTAATCACATCAAGCTGGAAGACTGCTTGTTGGAGGCGTATCGGGACGGCATAGGCGTGGAAAATCCGCAAATTCCGAGCGATCCGGAGCTGCCTTTACTCCTGGACAATGTCCATCCGATACACGAAGTGGTCAAAGTCGATTACTTTCTGCCGGGTTGCCCTCCGTCCGCCGACGTGTTCTGGACGTTCTTGACCGCGTTGGTGGAAGGCCGAGAACCCTCTTTACCTTATGAATTAGTCCATTACGACTAACAGGAAAAAGCCATGTACGAACATCTTGAAACTGCTTCAAACCCGAGCACCCTGAAACGCGTCGTGGTCGATCCCGTTTCCCGCGTCGAAGGCCACGGCAAGGTCACCTTGTTGCTCGACGAAAACAACAAAGTGCAGCAGGCCAGATTGCATATCGTCGAGTTCCGCGGCTTTGAAAAATTCATTCAAGGCCGCCCCTATTGGGAACTGCCGGTATTGGTACAGCGCCTATGCGGCATCTGCCCGGTCAGCCATCATTTGGCCGCGGCCAAGGCCATAGACCAACTGGTCGGCGTCGATCCGGCCAATTTAACGCCGGCGGCCGACAAGCTGCGCCGCTTGCTCCACTTCGGCCAAGTGCTGCAGTCGCACGCCCTGCACTTTTTCCATCTGTCCAGCCCCGATTTGCTGTTCGGCTTCGAAAGCGACATTTCCAAACGCAATGTGGTCGCGGTGTTGGCCGATTATCCCGACATCGGCTTGCAAGGCGTCAAACTGCGCAAATACGGCCAGGAAGTCATCCGCATGGTGTCGGGTAAACGCGTGCACGGCACCGGCGCAATCGCCGGCGGCATGAACAAGGCCTTAAGCACTGCCGAACGCGAATACCTGTTGCAGGATATCGATCAAATCCTCGCCTGGTCCGAAGCGGCGGTAGCCTTGATCAAAAAGGTTCACACCAGCAACCTGCCCTACTACGATGAATTCGCAACCATACGCAGCAATTATATGGGCTTGATCAAACCCAATGGCGCACTGGAGCTTTATCACGGCGGCATCCGGGCTAAAAACGATAAAGGCGAAACCATAGTCGATCACTACGATTACTGTGACTATACCGATCTGATCCACGAAGAGGTGCGTTCCTGGAGTTACATGAAGTTCCCATACCTGACCTCTATCGGCAAAGCCGACGGCTGGTACCGGGTCGGCCCGCTGGCCAGGGTCAACAACTGCGACTTCATCGACACGCCGTTGGCGGAAGCCGCCCGCGTCGAATTCAAGCAGCATTCCGGCGAAGCCATGGTGCACAGCACGCTGGCGTTCCACTGGGCGCGTTTGATCGAAGTGTTGCACTGTGCGGAAAGCATCAAAACCTTGCTGCACGACCCCGATGTGATGAGCGGCGATCTTGTCGCCAAGGGTGAAAAACGCTACGAAGGCATCGGCGTCATCGAAGCGCCGCGCGGTACCTTGTTCCATCATTATCAAGTCGATGAGAACGATATCGTCACCAAAGCCAATTTGATCGTATCGACGACCAATAACAATATGGGCATGAACGAATCCGTGCGGCAAGTGGCGGCCGAATATCTTTCCGGCCGAGAACTCACCGAGCCATTGCTGAATAATCTGGAAGTGGCTATCCGCGCCTATGACCCGTGCCTGTCCTGTGCGACCCATGCGGTTGGCAAGATGCCGCTGCAATTGGAACTGGTTGACGCCGAAGGGCAATTGCTCGACAAATTGGTACGCCATGGCGACGGCCATTTCGAACACTAAAACCGGATGACAAAACCCATATTAGTGTTCGGCTACGGCAATCCAAGCCGCGGCGATGACGCGGTCGGTCCCTTGTTACTCGAATATCTGGAACAGCGGACCGACCTCGGGCGGGTTGAATTGCAAACCGACTTTCAACTGCAAGTCGAGCACATACTCGATTTGCAAGACCGGAAATTGGCGATATTTGTCGATGCATCGGTGGCGGAAGATCGTGCTTTCACATTTAAGCGAATCAATCCGCGTCACGACAACAGCTATACCAGCCATGCGATGAGTCCGGCTGCGCTATTACACGTATTCGAATCCGTCACGGGGCAAACGCCGCCCCCGAGCTTTCTGTTAAGCATCAAAGCCGATTCTTTCGACTTAGGCGACGGCCTCAGTTCGGGCACGGCGGAAAATCTGCACCTGGCCTGCGAGTTCATCTGCGACGTGCTGAACCGCTATCCCGACAGCATGCGCGAACAGATCCACCTGCCGGATGAAGCGATTCCGGCCGAATACGATAAATAAAAACCGTTTAACGTTCCCCCAAATTCGAACAAGCGAGGGATATCATGACTGAAATTAAAGTCGCTTTTTGGAACGTGCAAAACCTCTTCGATACCGCCGCCTCCCCGATCGCGGCGGATTTGGAATTTACGCCCGAGCAGGGCTGGACGCCGGAAGTCTTCGACGTCAAGATAGCCAATATCGCCAAGATTATCGGACAACTGCACGGCGGCGCCGGGCCCGATCTTCTGGGCCTTTGCGAAGTGGAAAACAAAGCGGTGGTCGAAACGCTGATGGATGCCATCGGACGAAGCGATTATCGCTTGGCGCATATCGAGTCACCGGATATTCGCGGCATCGATTGTTCGCTGATCTATTCCGCGAACGTATTCAACGATCCTACCGAAGACGATATCAAGGGCCACATGGTGCATTTCCGCTTTCCGACCCGCGATATCTTTGAAGTCCGCTTGACGCTAAAAGCCGTCAACACCGAATTAAACGTATTCGTGAACCATTGGCCATCGCGCCGGCAAGGGCAGTATCAATCGGAACCGCATCGCATTTCGGTCGGCGAACGCTGCGGGCAATTGGTGGACGAAGTGTTGAAGATCGATAGGCAGGCGTATACCCAAGTTCCGGACACCGAGGATGGACTCGCCCAGCTCAATGCTCGCTGGAACCGCAACGTACTGCTGATGGGCGATTTTAACGACGACCCGTTTTGTCGCAGCATCACCGACTATCTACGGGCGGGAAAAGATCTCGACAAGGTGGAAGAGGAGCTGAAGCCAAACCCGGGCCACCGCACGCCTTCCGTAAAAACCTATCTCCAGCGCGACCCGGTTTTGCTCAATCTGTCATGGCCCTTACTAGCGACGCCGGACACCGGCACCATCTTCTTCAGCGGCGATTCCGCCAATACCATGAACTTGTTCGACCAATTTATCGTGTCGCGCGGCTTGTATTTCGGAGCGGCCGGTCTCAAGGCGAGACCCGACTCGGTACGGATATTCCGCAATGCCGATCTGGCAACAGGCGGCAAACAACGCCCAAAGCCGTTCAACAAAACGACCCAAAAGGGCTTCAGCGACCATTTTCCGATCGAAATGGTCATTGACGTCGTCTAGCCTAGATGTGATGCAGCGCGTCCATGTTTCTTTCGGCCGGTCTAATCCCTCGTTTCCGATGCGAAACCGAATCCGCAGTAAAAATTATGCTTCGTTTTGGCACGGCCTGCGACAGAAACAAACTGCTGCATCATAGGCATCCGCATGCGGGCGATTCAAATCAACGGTCACTATGCGTCGCGCCTACAGCCAGTTCTCCTTATTTTCAAGCGCCTTATAAACAAACCGGTGATTTTCGCTGAATAGTCACTCATCGGTCCGCTATTTGCTTATCCTTTGGAATTTCTGTTCAAATGGGTGATTTTTGTAGTGTTTCCTTCAATCCATACCGCACTTTTTGCAAATTCCGGGACGACATCGTGGCGGCGGACCGGCCGACGCAGCGCCTGTCTCTATGTCTTCCGTCACGGTACCGGCCGGGAGGCAGCGCATGGTTGACTACACCCTATTTGCGGATCAGGAAGAATGGGTCGTCTGGAATGGCGATCACGGCCTCGTTACCACGGCGACGATCGGGCGGATCGAGGACGCTAACCGGGGCAGAATCGCATGGCTGGATGAACCCTTCGACATGGTGGGCCCTTTCAGCCTTGACGAACTGGAGACACACGGCCGAATCGCCTTCGCGGCCTGCATCGTCATGTCGCGCCGGAAATGGCAAGACGATCAAGTGGAACTGCGGCGCGAGTCCCTGGAAAAACGCCGGGCTACAGCCCGACGGATAAACGAGGAATTCGAACGCCGCTACGCCGATCACGGTCGGCGCCAAGCCATCCGCAAGCCATCCGACGACAGGCAACATCGCGAAGCTTTGAACCTGCCGGTCGACGGGCAACTCGATTCATCCCAGATCAAGGCCGCTTTTCGCCGACTCGCCCAAAAGGTTCATCCCGATGTCGGTGGCAGCAACGAACAGTTCATTCGGATTACGGAAGCCCGCAACGCCTTGCTCGCATACGTTTCGTGAGCGGAGACGCCCCGCAAGCGCGCTACGAGGTTGAACGCAGCTTTGGTAGTCGGCAACATTGGTTTGGGGGCAAGATTTTACGCTATCGAGGCCTGGCCAACGCCCATGCTTGGCATGTTTTGCTCGCCATGGCCTATAACTTGAAACGGTTGCCCGATTTGTTAGTAAGCTCTCGGTTGGCGTAGGCGAAGCTCTGCTCTTCCGGGAGGCTAACCATGGGTTAGCTACCTATTTCAGCCAAATGATCGATGAAGCCGATCGAGATTGGTCCACTTTTTTATAAAAATCGCCACATCCGGTCTAAATTCTACAAATCCGGCATTTTGCAAAGATCAGATAATGATTGCACCAAGGCTCCCCGACGCTGGCGAGCGACTCGCCAAATTCGATGTCGGCTTTACAGACTTGTCACACAAAGTCCGGCCGAAGTGCGTATGATAAAAATAGAGAGGCCACACAGCCTTTCTCTATTTTCCTTATTTATCTCTAACAAAGCTTATACAGAAGGAGGCAAACGTTATGAATATGCTTCGAATGACGGCATTGATTGGGCTTTTGGCCATGAGTTTGGGCACAGCTGCTTTCGCCGAAGAAAGCGCAGTATCGGCACCAGTCGATGTTAGCAAAGCCATTTCCCATATCGAACAAGCCATCACGGAAATTCGCAAAAGCGATTTCAACACAGCCCAGGTTCATCTGAAAGCCGCGCGTGCCGTTGCGGACAGCATTGACGACGAGCAAGTTAAAAAAGCCAATGCTTTGGTCATTCAAGGCCAAATCATTGCTAAAAAAGGCAATATCGAAAAATCCATCGCCGAATTAAACAAAGCATTGGAAATGTATCGTTCGCTGTAACAGTTTTTTAGTAAATAAGTTGGCGTTCGGCATTCAAACAAACATTCAACGCTGAAATACGGAGGACGCTATGTCCAATTCAAAACGCCTATCGGCATTCATCACCATGCAATTTTTCCTAACGGCTGCATTTGCCGTTGAAACAAACCAAATTTCGTTTGACGCTTTACCCGAGGCGGTAAAAACCAGCGCATTGCAAATCATTGATAAGGATGCAATCAGCAAAATCACTCAGATTAACGAAAACAACTTAATTCGTTTCGACATCGAAGCGGACAAAACGGAAAACAATAAAGAAGTCACCAGTTGGGATGTCATCGTTGCCAGTAACGGTAAAGTCATGCGCATTACCAAACAAGTGCCCTATTACACGCTGAGTTATCCACAAATGCAGGAAATCGAGAAACGCTATCCCGGCATTAAAGTGACGGAGGTCGAATCGGTCGACATTCATTATTTCGATGTAGTGGGCGAAGTCAATGGAAAACCGGCTAACTTTAGGCTGTATGAAGACGGTTTGATTGAAAACCAGAGCAACCCTTAATTTTGCTGCCGTCCAGCGCTTGCCCGAGCGTCGGCCCGTGGTTTTTGATAACGCATTCAGACCCACACCGGCACGGCAAACATGAACATCTCATCCGATCTGAATGGCCACAAGCCGTTACCGTTTAACGAATGCCGTGTATCAAAATCAGAAAGGTGGGGGCGCGACAGCCGGTTGCCGGCCCCCGCCCCTTTTTCGGGACATTGCGCGAAATGGAAGCATGAAGCCGGAAGCGTTATCGATGATTGGTCGAGTAAGAGCCTGTTTAAATAGAAGAGCGTTGTCTACGGAAGGTGACGCTAGACAAACTAGCGAGCGCTGCGCCGAAAAACCAAGCTGCAGCCGGAATCGGCACGGCGGCAGCCGGCGGAAGCGCTATGGGGCTGTTGACGAAAGAATCGCTACCGCCGGTGCTACCGATCGAACGCACATGCAGACCGAGCCGCAGGTCGCCATTCAGCAACGCATCTACGACATCACTCGCGTCCAAGCCCTGCTTAAGCTGAATTTTGATCCCTAAAATATCGTCGCTGGCATTGATACCTTTACTTTGATTGCCGGGATCGACATCGGCGCCGAAACTCGCGGTTGCCTCGAACTCCGGATTGACGAAATTGCTCGACGGCAAATTTGCGGGATTGAGCTTGCCGCCGGAAAAACTCGTATATCCGCCGATACTGTTATAAAGCCCGGTTTGAGCCAATAGCGTGCCGTCGTCGAAATAGATTTCAGCAATGTTGGAATTGATCTGCGCGGAATTCTTAAACGTGAACAACACCTCATCGGCGGCCAGTGATAAATTGTAATCGCCGTTTGCCTGGCTATAGTCTCTTAATTGCGCACTTAATTGACTCGCCACATTTTGAGCGTTGTTATTGGTAATTCGCTGGAACCCAATATCAACCATTAACGCTTGAGCCATGGCCGGCATAAACATTAACGGCAGTAACACGACACTTTTTTTGATCTTCATAAAACGCTCTTCTCAATGGGCAATTAGAAATCCGCCTTAAATATTCAACCAGCGGGAGATAACAGCAATGTGTATACCAGCCGCTCCAAGGCCGCTAAAACTTTAGTGACGATTAAGAATCTGAATCGATTCTTAATTAATCTATGTTAATAGAACTATATTAATTGAGTTAAAACCCCCAACTGCCAGCATAATCTGCATGAAACTGCAGCGATCGCATAAAAGAAAATGCCGCATCAATCCAATGTTTTCTTAAATGTTTTTATACCCAACCCCAGAACGACGGCCATAAACATCACTATCGGCCAAATATGGCCCCAAAGCAGATTCAGGCCATTACCCTTTAATAAAATGCCGCGTACCAAAATCAGAAAATGGGTGAGCGGCAGCACGCTGCCGACGGCCTGAGCCCATTCCGGCATGCCGCGAAACGGGAACATGAAGCCGGACAGCAAAATGGATGGCAGGAAAAAGAAGAACGTCATCTGCATGGCCTGCAACTGGTTCCGGGCAATCGAGCTAAAGGTAATTCCCAAGGTTAGGTTGGCGCAGATGAATAACAACACAACGATATAGAGTAGCAGCAGATTCCCGTACAACGGTACGTTAAAAATCCAGTGCGATGCGATAAGAATCAGCGTGACCTGAATCAGGCCGATCAGAATGTAGGGCACGATTTTGCCGGTCATGACTTCCAACGGCGTGGCCGGCGTCGCCAGCAGGTTTTCGAAGGTACCGCGTTCCCGCTCGCGAGTCATGGCCAAGCCCGTCATTAGCACCATGGTCATCGTCAAGATTACGCCGCACAATCCCGGAACCACGTTGTAAGCGGTAATGCCTTCCGGGTTGTAACGTTTCTGCACGCGCAGATCGACAGCTTTGACGGCCGGTACTTGCCGTCCGGGCAAGTCCGGGGCAAACACTTCCATGCCTAAATGGTTCAACACCGAAATAGCGCCCCCCATTGCCATTGGATCGGTCGCGTCCGCTTCGACCAGTAGCGTCGGCGATTTGCCTTTGACCAAGTCGCGCTGAAAGCCGACCGGAAAAGTCACGACGAATTGAACGTCGCCTCGATCGAGCAGCTTATCGGCCTGTCGCTCGTCGATACTGCCTACGATGTTAAAGTAATCGCTGTTTTGCATGGCTGCCACATACGCCCTGGCAAAGGGTCCGGGATCGGCCATGACCACGGCGGTAGGCAAGTGTTTAGGGTCTGAATTGATCGCAAAGCCGAAGATCAACAACTGGATAATCGGAATACCCACGATCATGCCGAAGGTCAAACGGTCTCGTTTAAGCTGAATGAACTCTTTGATCAGGATACCGAGCCAGCGTTCGAGCGAGAAAATTTCATTCACGGTACTGGTCCTCGCAGTCCTTCATCATGTGTATGAAGGTATCTTCTAAAGAAGGGGCTACGGCATTGATAGTTAAGCGATGCTCAACGGCAAACCGCTCCAGTGCCGCTTGCAGCATCTGTCCTTGTCGACTGCTGATATGTAAGGTGTTACCGAAACTGGCGACTTGTTCAGCGCCCGGCAGCGAGCGCAATTGATCGGTAAATTTTTGAATACCTTTGCCGGTAAGCTCCCAGGTCTGTAAGTGCTGTTGAAAAATCACTTCCTCGGCAGTGCCGCAAGCCAACAGGTTGCCGTAGGCTATGTAGGCCAAACGGTGGCAACGTTCCGCTTCGTCCATATAATGCGTCGAAACCAAGACGGTGATACCCTGGGCCGAAAGCCGGTGAATTTCTTCCCAAAACTCCCGGCGCGCCTTGGGATCGACGCCGGCGGTCGGTTCGTCCAGCAGCAGCAATTTCGGCCTATGCAACAGGCTGGACGCTAGGGCGAGGCGTTGTTTCCAGCCGCCCGACAACGTGCCGGCCAGTTGGTCTTTACGACTCAGAAGATTGAGTTCTCGTAGCGCGTCGGTCACCGCCTGCCTCCGGTTAGGCATGCCGAACATCCTGCCGACAAAATTTAGGTTTTCAGCAATGGTCAAATCATCCCATAGCGAAAATCTTTGCGTCATATAGCCCACTTGACGTTTGATCGCCGCACTTTGTCTGATCACATCGAAGCCCAGACATGTGCCTTGGCCGCTATCCGGCGTCAACAGCCCGCACAGCATCCGAATCGAGGTGGTTTTTCCGCTGCCGTTGGGGCCTAAAAATCCGAAAATCTCGCCTCGTTTAACGGTCAAACTCAAGTCCTTGACGACATGCTTGCTGCCGAACTGCTTGTTAAGACCGGTAACGTCTATGACCCAATCTTCGCTCATATCAAGGCACGAGACGGACGTCTACGGGCAAACCGGGGCGTAACTCCTGCGCTTGTTCGGCGGACGGAGCGGCTTCTACCCGAAACACCAATTTTTCCCGGCTACCCAAGCTATAGATCACAGGCGGGGTGTATTCGGCCTCGGGCGCGATGAAATCCACCAGGCCGCGTATCGGTCTCGGACAACTATCGCAGCTCGCTTCGACCGCATCGCCCAGCTTGATCGTGGCCAATATCGGTTCGGGCACGAAGAAGCGCAGACGCCGGCGGTCGTCCGGTAATAAGCTAGCGACGGGCGCACCGGCAGCGACCCATTCGCCCGGGCGATAGTAGGTTTCGTTGATTTCGCCTACAGCGGGCGCGGTGACGGTTTTATGCGCGACGATCCAATGTTTCTGTTCGATTTCCGCCTGAGCGGCGGCGAAATCGGCTTCCGCCGCCTGAATTTCGGCTTGGCGCCCCACGGTATTTTCGTAAGTCGCAATTTGCTTGTTAACGGCGGCGACTCGCGCAAGCGCCTGCCGATAGGCGCTACGCGCTTCGTCGACGTTGATTCGGGCGGTAAAATGGCGCTCGGCCAGTTGTTCTTGCTGCTTCAACTCTATCTCGGTCAAGCGCAAATGCGCCTTAGCCTCGTTTAGATTGGCCTCCAGCTCGGCGATTTCGGTGGGGCGCTTGGGTTGCTTTAAATTTTGCAGTTTTTGCCTGGCCGATTCGGCCCGGGCTTGGGCCTCCAAAAGGACCTGATCATCCGGACTATCGCTCACGATGAACACGGTTTGTCCCCGAACGACCCGACTGCCCCGATTTGCATTCAAACTTTGCAAATAACCGGCCTGAGGCGCGGCCAAATACAAATATTCGCCCTCGACGTAACCTTGCAGACTGCGATTGCCCTCGTCGCTGCAAGCCGGCAACTGAAAAAACAGGCCCGCCAGCAAGATCACGGCGTATTTGCGATAGGTGGAATAATTAAACGCCCACATATTTATGCTCCGATCAATTCGACAAAGAGGTCCAAGCCCGTTTTGACTTCCTGCGCGGATCGCTCGGTACGTTGCGCGTCGTGCATAACGGCCAAACCGACCACCACGGCGTGGAAGATCAGCGCGGTCCGGTCATCGGCGGTCATACTGGCTTTTGCCAATAACATTTGAATTTGATCGCGCACACGCCTGATTAACTTTTGCAATGCGGGGCGAATTTCCGGGGCGGCGTCCGCCGCCACGATCAAACCGAGCATCACGCGCGGCGGCACCCCCTTAATCACGGCCGCCGAAATAATATCTACCAACGCGCTTGCAGAAGCGCTTTCCGTCAAGCCCGCTTCCACCTCATGCAGAATATTGTCAATCGCGTACTCGGCCACCCCTAATAACAAATCGGCCCGTTTCGGAAAATAGTAGGTCAAATGGCTTTGCTTGACTCTCGCTGCCGTAGCGACTTTTGGCTGGGTCAAAGCAGTGATGCCGTACCCGCGTAACAAGCTAACGCCTGCGGACAAGATCGCTTCGCGGACAGTAGTATTACGGTTTGATTCGGGCATGGCTTCGTAACAAATCTTGCAACTTTGGTAAATATACCAAATAAATCCGATTTTTCTACCCGACAATCGACCGTTAGGAAAAGCGGTGCCGACCGGTTATTGTTTATCAATCACTTTCAACGATACGGGCAAGGGCGATCCGTGTGCCAAGCGTTAACTAAAACAGCCGCCGAAACCTATCTGCATGTTAAAGATTTGTACCTATGAAAATAAAGAATTCGCGCTAATTCAGAAAGATGAGCTCCCGCCGGTTTTCCGCGATGGTGGCCGTTCGCCGATTTTACAAAATCGCGCTGGCAGCGTGCGCAAACACACGCCCCCTGAAAATCCCAAACTTGAGTTTGGCCGGGGCCGTCGGCTGAAATGTGAATGCTTAAATTAACATTGGACTAGAATACAGCTCCATGGCTGTTTTCGATGGTCTTAGTCTTACTGCAATTTGCAGGTATTTGTTCGGAAAACGGTAGAAGTATGAATATCGCACATCGACCCGAAGCGAAAACCTTGTTTTTCGCGATACCACCGCTACTCACTTATTTATTTTCCAGTTTCATTCTCGAATTTGGCGGGCTTGGCTTTGGAAATATTCGTTATGCGCTACCGGCGATGGAATCGCAATCGGTTATTTCGACAACGATACTGTCAATTAACGATGCCCGTGTTGTTTGGTTGTCTTCGGTATTATTGTTTATAACGGTGGCTTGTGCCGTTATCGCAATCAGCCTGCTTACACTCTATAAAACGCTGGACCGAAAAGGCTTTTCAAACTTCGTCGTGGTCGGTATCGCTTTGGGGATCGGCGGGCTTATGCAACTGGCGTTTAGTATCCGGCCCGACTCAAATCTTAGGCTGATCTTTCAACTAACATACGACAGCATTTGTGCCGCCAATAGGTTTACCGAAACCGAAACCGCTGCAATCGCCGCTCTGGTTTCGATTGTGAATATGCTGGCTGTCATCGTACCGCCCTTCTTGATGTTGGCCTGTTGCAGTCAGACGATCTTGCCGGACGCAAAAGTGACCGATCCGCGACACTTCCTGTTTTCCCGAATGAATAAATTAAAGTTACTGATTCACTTCGGTTCCGCGATGCTGGTTGCCGGTTCGTTGCATATGCTGTTATGGCTGCGGTTTCCAATCGCATTTGTTGCGGATGCCGAATTGCATAAAGCGATCGGCACTTGGGCATTGTCGCTGACCTTGTATTGCGGCATGACTTATTCTTTGATGCTCGCGGGATTATACGTGCCTTGCTCGATGAAGCTGATCCATAATACCGAAATCCTGTTAAAGCAAAGAATGCCGGAATTGTCCGACTCGGACATCATGGAATGGAAAAACAAACATGGTTTTTCCACATCGCCCTTACAACAAATACCCCAAATCATCGCGGCTCTTGCTCCTACGCTCGCAGGCCCCATCGGTTCGGCCGTAGCCGGATTCAGTCTAACGTTAAGCTAAGGATATCGTCCAAAATAACTTACCGATATGGCCATAGTCACTGAGGACGTAGCGAGTGAGGATGTCGGCAGCAAGGACGCTGCCGTCAAGCCCCATGGAAGGGTTCACGGCGTTCCTTATTCGCTATGCCCCAGGGTTCGCACCGACAAAACGGGAAGTTGTTTTTGGCCAAATCCCAACCCGGATATTTCGTCATTGACGATACGCAACCGGTAAATTAATAACGCTTTAAGAATCCATGTAGTACCCTACATTCGCACCACAACCATCAAAACGAGGAATCACTCATGGATAACAAAAAAATCTTTTTATTGACTTCGATACTGTTGACCTCCGGCACCGTCATGGCTCAATCATCCTTACTCGAGTCCGCGGGCAAGCAGATGGCCAAGGATGCGCTCGGAGACGCGGCGCCGAGCGCGACGCGTACCATAGAAAGCGCAAATGAAACGATAGAAAACGCCAAAGCATTGAAGGATGCCGTGCAATCAGCGCCGGAAGCGGCATCGGATAAAGCTGAAGCAGGAGCGGAAAACGCCGCCCAAGAAAAAATGAAACAAGCTGTGCCGGGTGAAGCAACGCAAACAGTAGATGAAGTCAAATCGGGTAAAGCGGCGGTTGACGCCGCACCTAAAACCGGCGAAGAAGCGACGGAAGCGGTAAAAGACAAAGCCACACAAAAAGCGACCGAACAGGTTTTCGACCTGTTGAAATAAGGTCATCTATTCAAAAAGGGCCGGTAGTTCCGGCCCTTTTTCTTATGTATTAAAAACCGGATCGTCAAGCATCGAGCAGCGCAAAACTATCGTGATCGTCCACTGCGGCGGCGGCTCTCTTGATCATTTCCACATTGCTTTCGTGCCGCATCATGCCGCCTATCGCCAATGTCACAGTCATCGCCTCAAACGGATAAACGAGATGCGCTTGATAACGGCGGAAGGTCTGGCGCTCGTCCACCTGGTCCGCACCGGCTTTAACCAAACCGGCGACATATTGAGTCAGCAAATCTTTTTCGTGCTTCCGCCTGACCTCGGGCTCGAGCGCCGTTGCTAAAAAATAAGCGACATCGCCGACCCCTTCTCCCCAACGCACCAATTGCCAATCCAAGAAACCGGGCTCGTTTCGATCCCAAAAGATATTGCCGGGATGGCAATCATGATGCACCAGCGTTTTAGTACCGCGCGCCAACGATTGCTTGAATTGCCGCCGATTGGCCGAATAATGCAATGCCGGCGTATGCAGTTTTTTCGGTATATGGCCGCCGGCTCGCTTTAGTCCTGTTTTCATCAAAGGAACGGCAAACAAAGAACCCATATGATTTTCAATTTGATGGGAAAAGTCGTTCAACCATCGATGACTCTTCAGTATCGCGGATTTGTTCCAATAGCGTCCGTGCAGCTGCGCCAAATGCTCTATCACGCGGCGGGCCTGATCGGCGGACAATGCATCGGCGGCTTGCCCCGGCCTCAAATCGTGCTCGGACAAATCGCTCATCACCAGGGTCGATCCTTTTCCCAAATAACTCTCCGCCGCTAGAATTTGCGGCAATTTCAGCGGCACATTGGCCGATAGCGACCGATAGAAACTGACCTCTTTATGCAAGAAGCGCGGCAAGGCCGTAATGATGCGCGATCGAACGGCAAGCGATGGAATCTTCACAAACCAACGCGTAGGGACGGCTTCCGGGGCGTCATGCTCGACTTCAACCCGAAGTCTGGTGCTGGTGCCGATATCGACCGAGTCGACATTGACCTTGAATACCGTCGCGTAATCGGCATAACGACTAACGATATACTGCGCCCATGGCACCGATAAATCCCCGGGCCGATGCACTAAAATGCGTTTACGATGCGCTCTCATCACTATATTAAATTATTCTAATTCGATAAAAATAATAACACTTCCGCCCTCGCCTCTAGCCGAGTTCATGTCAGACATTGTATTTCGATTGGAGCAATCTCCAAATCAGTATCGCTGTAGCCAACCAGACGGCGACCAGCGGCCCGACGACCCCGTCATACGCGCTAACCAAATAAAGATAGTCGGATTGCGAATTGACGTTACATAAGTCTTTAGTCAATTTGATTTGCCAAACCCAACCCGCGTGGCAACCGATGCATAAGCCCAAACTGCGCGGTACGCGCGTACGAATCACAGCCAAAAAAACACCGACGACAAACAAGGCGATAAAGGCGCTCAAAATCTCCGGATTCAGCCAATTCGCAAAGGCCTCGCCCATCAACTTGAACCCGCTGCCGGGATTTTGTTCGGCGTACGGAATCTGCGTCTTGCTTTTCAGAAAATGCAGGGCGGCATAATAAAGCGAACTGACGCCGACCGCGGAAACCAAAGCCAAACGGCGGCGCAAAAAGCTTAGCAATAAGCCGCGAAACAATAGCTCCTCGCCGACTCCGATCAAAAATGCCGGAAACAACGCCAAGCCGATGCGCCCCGCCAGTTTTCCGGGTGACCAAATCCTGCCGTCGTCCCAGACCTGAACACCCAAACCGTATAAGGTCAGCAACACCGGCAACAAGGTTGCCATGGCCAACATGAGCCCTACACCCAATTGCCTGAGAAATTGCGGCCATGGAGCGAAGCCCAAATCCGTCCAGCTCAACCGCAGCGTCTTTCGTAGGGGAAACACGCTAAGCAACAACAAGATCAAGGTCAATTTGCTGACGACTTTGTGCAGGGGCAATACGTCGCCGAACAAGCGCAATAAGCCGAATCCCAATACGCCGGCACACGCCGCCAAAATTACCAGCCACCCCAGCGGCAACAGCACAAACCGGAAACGGGCCATCAGCGAAAATCTCCCCATAGCGTCTGCGCGGCAGCCAGGGCCGACAATACCGCCGTCTCGGTACGCAAAATTCTGTGGCCCATCCGCACCGGGATAAAACCGGCCTTTTGAGCGAATTCTCGCTCGACATCGCTGAAGCCGCCTTCCGGACCGGATAACAAGGTGACTTGTCCGTCAGTTGGACGCAAATCGGCCAGGGATCGAGTGGCGTAAGGATCGAGGAACACCTTCAAGCCCTGCGGCTTGTCGAGCCAATCGTAAAATTGACAAATTTCACCTAGAACAGGCAAATGCGTGCGGCCTGATTGTTCGGCGGCATGTTGCACGATATGCTGCCAGTGCAGCCGGCGCTGCTGTTTTTTTTCGTCGCTGAGCTTGGTCACGCAGCGCTCGGTAAACAGCGGCGTCAATTCGGCCACCCCCAATTCCACGGCTTTTTGCACCGCCCAATCCATGCGGTCGCCGCGGGAAATACCCATGCCCAAATAGACTTTCAGCGGCGACTCGACGTCTCTAGCCACAAACCGCTCGATCCCGAGGCGCACGGACTTGCGGCTGACTTCGTCGAAACGGCAGGCATATTCGCCGCCTTGGCCATTGAATAAAACAATCGCGTCGCCGGATTTCAGGCGCAACACGGTTCGCACATAATGCGCCGCTTCGTCATCCAGATCGATCCGGCTGCCGACATTCAACGGCGCATCGACGTATAGCCTCGAGATGCGCATCAGCCCTGCGCCGCCAGTTGTATGCCTTGCCAAGCCACATCCGCCATCAGCTCTATCTCCCGTTCGTTGATTACATAAGGCGGCATAAAATAAATGACATTACCTAGCGGACGCAACAGTACGCCTTTCGATAAGGCATATTGATAAACCTTCAGCCCGCGGCGCTGCTGCCACGGATAAGGTTCGCGAGTCTGTTTATTTTTGACCATCTCGATCGCCAAAATCATGCCGGTTTGCCGCACTTCCGCCACGTGCGGGTGCTCTTTGAAACGCTCGGCGGCCTTGGCCATGCACGAAGCCAGCGCACGGTTACGCCCGAGCACATCCTGAGTTTGAAAAATGTTTATAGTCGCCAAGGCCGCCCGGCAAGCCAAGGCATTGCCGGTATAACTGTGCGAATGCAGAAATGCGGTCAGATTTTGGTATTCGTCGTAAAACGCGTCGTAAACCCGGTTGCCGGTCAGCACCGCCGACAAAGGCAAATAACCGCCGGTAAGTCCTTTGGACAAACACAGAAAATCGGGACTGATACCGGCCTGTTCGCAAGCGAACAAGGTGCCGGTGCGGCCAAAACCGACGGCGATTTCGTCGGCGATCAAATGCACGCCGTATTTGTCGCAGGCCTTGCGCAGCATTTTCAAATACGCGGGATGGTACATGCGCATATTGCCGGCGCATTGTACCAGCGGCTCGACGATAACGGCGCAGACCTCGTCGGCCTGCTCGTCCAGCGCATTTTCCATATCGGCGAAGCGGCGAACCGAAAAAGCCTCCCAACTTTCGCCGGCTTCCCGATGGTAACAATCGGGACTGGGCACCGTGACGACATCCATCAACAAAGGCGCATAGGTTTCTTTGTACAGCGCCACATCGCCCACCGCCAGCGCGCCCAATGTCTCGCCGTGGTAACTGTTTTCCAAGGTGATGAATTT
This sequence comes from Methylomonas sp. MgM2, assembly GCF_054172045.1. Taxonomy (NCBI): domain Bacteria; kingdom Pseudomonadati; phylum Pseudomonadota; class Gammaproteobacteria; order Methylococcales; family Methylococcaceae; genus Methylomonas; species Methylomonas sp. MgM2. The sequence goes on from NZ_JBSYXO010000010.1 coordinate 133,901, forward strand.
GGTCTTTCGAGTTTGGCCGAGGTTGCGCCAATAGTGAAAACTCATCTTCAGCGCGACTTCTATCGCCGACGAACCGTTGTCGGCATAGAACACTTTGTCCAAGCCGGACGGCGTGATCTCGACCAACTTTTCCGCCAGCGACACGGCCGCTTCGTGGCTGAAGCCGCCCAAAATCACATGCTCCAGCGTATCGAGCTGGGCTTTGACCGCTTGGTTGATAACCGGGTTGCAATGCCCGAACAGGTTGACCCACCAGGAGCTGATCGCATCCAGATAACGATTGCCGTCGAAATCTTCCAGCCAAACGCCTTGGCCGGATTTGATGGGGATCAGCGGCAGTTGTTCGTGATCCTTCATTTGCGTGCAAGGGTGCCAGAGTACGGCGAGATCGCGCCGGCTTAACGAGCTGTTACTGGAAGACATGAACCATCCGGTTGCCAAGCGTAAAAACTCAATTTTACCTTGATACGCAATCACAGGTCAGCCAAAGACGTACTCCACGTGGTTATCCGCCGCAGTCACGGAGATAGATCAAATGTCTAAATCGTCCAGCGGACTGGTCACGCCCTGTCCTCCCTGGTTCAACACATGGGTATAAATCATCGTGGTTTCCAGATCGTTGTGTCCCAGTAATGCTTGTATAGTGCGGATGTCGGTACCGCGTTGCAGCAAATGGGTAGCGAAACTGTGACGGAAAGTGTGGGCGCTAACCCGTTTATCGATACCAACCTGACGAACCGCTGCCCGAATCGCCTTATTGATCAAAGACTGATCAACATGATGTCGCCTAGTCAGCCCGGATAACGGATCTTCCGACAAAGAACGAGCCGGAAATACATATTGCCACCCCCATGCCCTCTCGGCGTTGGGATATTTTTTAGCCAGGGCATGCGGCAGATAAACTGCGCCGAAACCATCCATCAAATCTTGAAGATGTATGGCTTTCACTTTTTCCAGGTGGTTTTGCAACAAAGGCCCTAGCGATGCGGCAAAGGTCGTCACCCTATCCTTGTCGCCCTTCCCGGAACGCACGGTAATTTGCTTATAGCTAAAATCGATGTCCTGTACTCTCAAGCGGACGGCTTCCGTGATCCGTAAACCACTGCCATACAACAATTTGACCACCAACTGCGGCACACCCTCCAGGCGAGCTAAAATCCGCTTAACTTCGTCGGGCGACAATACCACCGGGATCCGCCGGTTTTTATTGGACCGAATCGCATCGATGCGCTTCTCCAAAGGCTTGTTCAAAACCTGTTTATATAGAAATATCAAAGCATTCATCGCCTGATTTTGCGTAGAAGCCGCGACATTACGTCCGGTCGCCAAATAGCTCAAGAAGGCTTCGATTTTGGCTTCGAAGTCGTCAAACAAAGCCTCCCGCTCCGCCATCCGATGGAATTTAACGAATTGCTTTATCCAATCGCAATAATTACGTTCGGTATGCAATGAATAATGCTTCATCCGCATTACGCGGCGCACGTCGTCCAACAGGCTTGATGGTTTTGCGCTTGACTTCATATCATTACCGGCTATGATCAGCTGCAAATTAAATGTGTAGGCAAATTTGCCCGATTTACCGGTCAATAGCAAGTTATCAAGGCAAATTCGCCTACTTTTTCCGATAACAAGGCAAAAGTGCCTGAAAACCCGGTTAATATCAGGTTAACAGGGCACATTTGCCTGCTATTCAATAGTTATGCGTCAATCTCATTGGCAATTCTGTTCTTTAAATCAGCCGGAAACTGCTCGGCAATGTCACAGTTAAAAATATCGATCAACAGTGCCAACCTCCTAAAATTTGTTTTTGATATATCATCCAAAATCAACTCGCTTTCAGTTTTCGCGGTTGCAATCTGCGATAGCTCAAGATATAGTTTATTTACAGTTTCTAGTTCCATAATTTCTCCAAAGTTAGCCGCATAACCAGCGCATTAACTCCGACCTTCGCCGCGATGCGGCTCAGTCGGGTTATGCGGGGCGTTATGTTGCCAGTATATTCACCGGGCCTTCATGATTAATGCTCACGATTGTTGCGGTAGGATGCTGTTGTTTTACAGCTTCAATAGCACTTTGTGCATCGTACGCAACTACACCAATGAATCTTGTCGCTTTGTAAAAACGCCCAGGCTCATTGGTGGTGACTTTCCAGTATTTTGGTATAGGCTCATCAATTGATGATTTGTAGCTCATGTTAACCTCGCAACATAACACAACATTTCAGCCGAGCGGGTAACGCTCCGCAGTTTTCAAAATAAATCAGCCGCCGTCTGAATTCCATCGTTAGCAGGCAAATGCGGAAATCCTTTCGCCAAGTACGTCACTGTAATATTCCATATACCGAGACTGCCTCGATAATCGACTTCGTTCGGCTTCATCCAAGTTCGCATAAATATCGGTATCAAAAAATGCGCGAAGCTTATTTAATTTTTCGTCTAGTTCGTCTTTTTCGGTAACTACACGTTGTTGGTGCGGTTGTAATTCCATCGTTTAATCCTATTTGGATATGCAGGCTTAATGATGTGAAGCCTGCTAATCGGGTAGCCGGGAGTGTCTAGCTCCCAGCCCCCACACCACCCGGCATGCGGGTCCGCACCGGGCGGTTCATCA
>NZ_JBSYXO010000011.1:0-134905 GCF_054172045.1 Methylomonas sp. MgM2
TCATGGCCCGGACGGTTGAATTGGCCGGCCAGGGTGCGTTCGGCCAATGCGAAACCGACGGCATTGGTGATGCCTTGGCCCAAAGGGCCGGTGGTGGTTTCGACGCCTTCGGTGTAACCGTATTCGGGGTGACCGGGCGTTTGCGAATGCAGTTGACGGAATCTTTGCAGTTCTTCGATGGGCAGGTTGTAACCGGCCAAGTGCAGCAAAGAGTAAATCAGCATGGAGCCGTGGCCGTTGGACAGTATAAAACGGTCGCGATTGGCCCATTTCGGGTTGTTCGGGTTGTGGCTCAGGAAGTCGTTCCATAAAACTTCCGCTATGTCCGCCATCCCCATTGGCGCACCCGGGTGCCCTGAGTTGGCTTTTTGTACGGCGTCCATGCTAAGTGCGCGGATGGCGTTCGCTAAGTCTCGGCGCGAAGGCATGTGTGTCTCCTTAAATTGATGATAAATGCTGAGATTGCGGCTCAACGACCGCTATTATTTTACGGATAGATAAAACAACAAAGGACGGGTGGAGCTAACCAGCCGTCCTCAGTTTAATTAGCTAAAGCTAACTTTGACCAAAGCGAGTATTAAGCAGCTGCAGCTTCAACCAATTCGCGAATTTCGCGAGCAGCATCTGCAGGAGAAGGTGCACCGTAAATAGCGGCACCAACGACGATGATGTTCGCGCCCGCTTTAACGGTTTGATCGATGGTTGCCGGTTTGATACCGCCGGCAACCGAAACGCGTACGCCCAAGCCCAATGAAGCGACTTCGTTCAAATCACCGAATGGGGTTTGGCCAGCCGCTTGCGCGTCCAGACCGGTATGAACGCCCATAATTTGAGCACCTAGTTTGACAGATTCGCGAGCACATTCCGCTTTGTTAGGCACGTTGATCAAGTCAACTTGAACTTCAGCCGCATGTTTTTTCGCAGCTTTAACAACACCGCCGATAGTAGCCAAACCAGATACACCCAACACGGTGCAGATGTCGGCGCCAGCCGCGTAGAAAGCGCCGGCTTCGTACTCACCCGCATCCATGGTTTTCAGGTCAACCAACAGCAGTTGATCAGGGAAACGTCTTCTCAGTTCTTTAACCAGGTTGATACCGTTGTATTTAATGCAAGGCGTACCTATTTCAAAAATGTCAACATAAGGCGCTACTTGATCAGCCAACGCAACGGTTTGGTCGAAATCCAGTGAATCCAACGCCATTTGAATTAATGGTCTTGCCATGAGATGTGCTCCGATTGTTACAGTTATAGTTATAAAGACCGCTCACCAACGCCTGGACATGTGCCAAATGAAGCAAAAATAACATTTGTCGATGGGCAATAAAAAAACTGGCAGCAACTCTAAATCAGAATGATGCGCGCTGTCAATCGAAAGCCAGCTATTTAGACGCTAATTTTCTTAATTTTCTGTCGAATTTTGATTTTAATCGCTCAATCCGACCCATGGCGTATAAAGCCCTTCCACCGCAACGCCATACATTTCCAATATGCGCCCAACCCCCTCATCTACCACGGTCTTGACCGAATCGGTCTTATTGTAAAATGCCGGCATGGGCGGAAATATAACCCCCCCCATCTCCGTGACCGCCGCCATATTGCGAATATGCGCTAAATTTAACGGCGTTTCGCGCGGAACCAATACGGTTTTTCGCCGTTCTTTCAGCGCCACGTCGGCTGCGCGCGATATCAAATTATCACCAAAACCGTGAGCCACTGCAGCCAAGGTCTTCATCGAGCACGGCGCGATGATGACGCCTTCGGTCTTAAACGAACCACTGGCGATACAAGAGGCAACGTCGTTGATTCCGTGCGCCACGTCCGCCAAGGCATACAATGCCGCACGACTCATACCGAGCTCGTGCTTTAAATTGACCAAACCCGCCGACGAAATAACTAAATGCGTTTCCCACTCCGGCAAATCCTTTAACACCTGCAGCATGCGCACACCGTATACGGCGCCGGTAGCGCCGGTCATCGCGATAACGAGACGTTTTTTCTTATCCATACCGCGCCTTCGGCTTCAGGAAAGTACGCTGAGCATTTCGTCGGAAGCCGAAACTAACGCATCGATCATATCAGCCCCTTTAGCGACATGCCCTGCATTGGGTAATACTACAAATTTCGCGTGCGGCAAAGCCTTATGCAAACGCCAACCCGCTTCCAGCGGACAGGTCAAATCGTTCTGGCCATGAATAATGATAGCCGGAACATCCTGTAACACATCACAATGTTGTAGGATCTGATTTTCTTCAATGAAATAGTGATTTTTTGCATAATGCAGTTCCATTTGCACTTGCTTGATTTCTGTGTCGCCGATAGAACTCCCGCTCTGCAAAAACTCATTCCCCAAAGCCACTTGACCGCTCCAAGTTTGCCACTGTAAAGCCGCACTTTGCGAAGCCTCTATGTCGCTACCAAAAACCGCCTTATACAACCTTTGCAAAACATCGTCGTCCGGTTTTGACCCGATGCCATCCAACAAATCCTGCCATCTCTGAGGATAAATGCGATTTACTCCGTTATGTAAAAACCACTCCATATCGGCCCGGCGTGCCAGGAATACACCACGTAATATCATCGCAGACACATGCTGCGGAAATCGTTGCGCATACAACAAGGCCAACGCGCCGCCCCAAGACCCGCCGAACAATAACCACCGGTCGATCCGCAATTGCTGCCGAATACGCTCCATGTCCATCAACAAATCCTGCGTCGTATTACCGGCCAACTCGCCAAATGGCAAAGACTGCCCACATCCGCGCTGATCCATCAAAATAATGTGATACCTATCGGGATCAAAAAATCGCCGGTGATCAGGCTTAGTACCTGAACAGGGTCCGCCATGTAAAAAAATTACCGGAATACCGGCAGGATTGCCGGATTGCTCAACGTAGACCCGGTGAACACTTTCCGTTTCGAGAAAAAAACGATGAAAAGGGGAAATTTCAGGATAGAGGGATTTCATTGCCGACAAAGATTACGAATGAACCGAAATCGACATGAAGCCGATACCATTTAGGCTATCAGTATAGCATCGCCGCTCAAGCATAAAAAAGGGAAGGCCTTTGCCTTCCCTTTTGGGGCGTGTCCGACTTAAGATATTAGAATTGGAAACCTAGATAACCACCAGCAGTCAAACCGTCGGTTGGAGTACCGTCGGTACGGCTAGTTGAGTAGTGGTAGCGAGTATCCGCACCAAGCACTATGCCTCTATACAATTCATACTCAGCACCCGCACCGAAATTCATGCCTGCATTCAACACAGAAACCGCGTTGGATGGAACACCCAAGATATTGATATCCAAACCAATTGGAATCAGCCACGGGCGGAATTTACTGCCGTGCATGAATTTGATTTTCGGCGACGCCATAATTCTCAAACGAGCGTCGGTTGAAACAGGGTTGCCGGCGTTAAGCGGAACAGTAGTACCACTCTCAGTATGAATAGCCGTGAAAGTGCCATTTGTTAGAGAATTTTGGCCCGAACCGTATTGATCGTACTGCACACCCAACTCAACGCCAAACGAAGTATCATCCATCAAACCAAACAAATCGTTATTGACATTGAAGTCAAACGCACCGCCAATATACCAGCCGTCGTTGTTTTCGTTATTTGACAGCAAGGCGCCTTTATTGTTTAACGCACCACCTCTATCTTGATCCAATGTCGCCCAACCGCCGCGAACCGCAATCAAATTATCTTTCGGAGCCGCCACAGCAGGCGCCGCCTTAACTGAAGCCATCCATTGATCCAATTCTTGGACTTTGGCTGTTTCAGTCGAAGATTTTTCAGTTTGAGCCTTGACGCGGTTCAATTCGGCTTGCATGGCTTGCATTTGCGCCGCCATTTGTTGCATCTGAGCTTCCAGCGCTTCAGTTTTGCTGTCCGCCGCTTGCGCAGGGGCAACGATTGCCATAGATAAAGACGCTACGGCAACGCCTAGCGCTAATTGAGTTTTGTTAAAAGTCATGTCGTCCCCCCCAAGGGTCATTGTTGTTAGACAGATTGCATTTTGCTTAATTGCAACACAGATTTTTTCAACGATGGCAATAATAGCAGCACTTTCCCATCCTTACAAGTTTTACGTCTATTTTTTTAATAAAAAAAACACATTAACTTTCAATAATATATAGAGCATCGATAAAGAAAAATCACCGCTTGTTTAAAAAAAACAACAAATAGTTTAAAAGCCGCACCAATTCAGAAATAGGGCCTAGTTGCACCAAATCAGAGCAGGTATGGCACGTCGGGCCTATCGTCCCTACAAAAAAATCTATAGATGGGGCAGCTAATCGGCAGGGTTTCGTGTTAACTTGAAAGGAACCGAAACCAGCATTTTGCAAATGACTTTAGAAACAGACATCTTGATCGTAGGCGGCGGCATCAGCGGCTTGTTAACCGCACGCGAACTGCGAATGGCCGGTCGAGAAGTTACGATAATCGACAAATCGCGTATTGGACGCGAAGCCTCATGGGCCGGCGGCGGCATCCTTCTACCGATTTACCCTTGGCGCCAAAAGAAGGCCATTTCCGATCTAGTGATCAACAGCTTGCAACGCTATCCATCGCTTAGCCGAGAGCTAGACGGAGCCACCGACATTGATCCGGAGTGGAACCCCTGCGGCATGTTAATCTGTAAAAATCCGGATTACGACGTCGCCATTCAATGGTGCGAAAGTAGACATGTTGCTTACCGGGACGCGCCACCGACGCTGTTGAAAAACTTGAACACCCGATTCGAGCAGCCGTTATGGTTACCCGATATCGCTCAAGCCCGTAACCCGCGGCTGCTGAAATCTCTAAAAGCTTATTTGATACAAAAAGGCGTTCGCCTGATCGAACAGACCGAAATTCTCGGCGTCGATGTCGAAAAACGACACTTAACGAGCATAAATATGGGCCGACAGAGTTTTAGACCGAAGCATGTCGTCATTTGCGCCGGCGCATGGAGCGCAAATTTGCTTGCCGACTGGCTACCTCACGCCTCCGTCCAACTGCCAATACAACCCGTCCGCGGACAAATGCTGCTATTCGATGCAAGACCGGAGACGCTAAACTACATGATACTTGACGGCGACCATTATCTGATTCCACGGCGCGATGGCAAAATTTTGGCCGGCAGCACAGTCGAACAAGTCGGTTTCGAGAAAGTCACCACTCAAGAAGCTAAAGAAACGCTACATCGTTTCGCTACCGAGTTGCTGCCGGACTTAAAAAATTATCCCGTATGTGAACATTGGGCCGGATTACGTCCCGGCACACCCGACGGCGTCCCTTATATCAGTTTTCATCCCGACGTTGACAATCTCAGCATCAACGCCGGCCATTTTCGCAATGGCCTAGTCATGGGCCCCGCTTCCGCGCGGCTTTTGGCGGACTTGATCCTACAGCGCCCAACCGAAGTTGATCCGGCCCCTTATTCCTTACACCATTGACCGAACCATGAACGTGTATCCATTAGTCCGCCCGCTCCTTTTCAAGCTCGACCCTGAGACGGCTCACCAGGTCACGCTGAAATTATTAAAACTGGCCGATCAAACCGGCTTATCCGTTTTAAGCCGCGCCCGCTCGGTTGACAAACCCGTACGCGTAATGGGGCTGGACTTCAAGAATCCCGTAGGTCTGGCCGCCGGCATGGATAAAAACGGCGACTATATCGATGCCTTAGCGGCGCTTGGCTTCGGATTCATCGAAATAGGCACGGTCACACCGCGTCCGCAGCCCGGAAATCCCAAGCCTAGATTGTTTCGCCTTCCCGAACATCAAGCAATCATCAACCGGATGGGATTTAATAACCTCGGCATAGACCACTTAATACGGCAAGTCGAACGTAGCCGTTATCGTGGGGTTTTAGGCATCAACATCGGCAAAAACGCCGATACGCCGCTTGAAAACGCAATCGACGACTATTTAATCGGCTTGCGTAAAAGTTACCTGCCAGCCGGCTATGTCACAATCAACATTTCTTCGCCGAACACCAAAAATCTGCGTCAATTGCAACAAGGCGACGAGATCAAACATTTATTGGACGCGTTAAAACAAGAGCAACTCAAACTGCAAACCGAACATGGCAAATACACGCCGATCGCGGTAAAGATCGCGCCTGATTTAACATCCGAACAGATCAGCCATATCGCCCGGTTATTGCTTGAGTTCGACATGGACGCCGTCGTCGCGACTAACACCACCATCGCTCGCGACAAAGTACAAGGCCATAAATTCGGCGACGAAACAGGCGGTCTAAGCGGCGCACCAGTCAAAGGAAGCTCGACTGCCGTTGTGAAAGGCCTAGCTGCGGAACTTAACGGAAAATTGCCGATTATCGGTGTTGGCGGAATATTAAGCGCTGACGACGCCAACGAGAAACTGGAGGCAGGCGCAAGTTTGGTTCAAATCTACAGCGGACTGATTTACCAAGGTCCGCAATTATTAGAAGAAATCTTACGCAGCCTTTAGGCTTCCGGTTCTTCCCAACCTTTTTGCAACAAGCCGTTTTTGTAGTATTTGAGCAAATCAATGCCGCATTCGTCCGGACGCAAGACTTTCTTGACGGTGTATTGCTGTCCGTCCTCTTTCAATCCGACCATAGACAGATCGACGATGAAAGGGTTACACGCGGCTTGATCCGAATCACGCAGCATCATGATCTTGGGTTTGAGTTTCGCCTTAGGGTTGACCTCAACCACCATCGCCACTTCGCCGCTAGTAAGCTCGACAATGCTGCCTGCCGGATAAATACCCAAGCATTCGATAAACTTCATGGTTAATGCCGGATCGAGATGTCCATTGGATGAGCACTCGGTCAATACCTTGATCGCCTCCAGATGCGACCGGCCTTTTTGATAAACCCGGTCGCTGCTGACCGCGTCGTACATATCGGCGATCGCGACCATTCGCGTATAGGGGGTAATTTGCTCGGCTTTCAACCCTCTGGGATAGCCGTTACCGTCTAAGCGCTCGTGGTGACTGTATGCGACATCGATCGCTCCCGCATACATGCCGTTGGTCGACAGCAAAATCCGCCACCCCAAAGTCGCATGGCCTTGCATGGTCTGCATCTCTTCCGGCGTCAATCGCCCCGGTTTGTTCAATATCTCCAGCGGCACCCGCATCTTGCCCATATCGTGCATCATGCCGCACAAACCCAAGTCATTCAGTTCGGCAACCGACAAGTTGATCTGCCGCCCCAATGCGATTGCGAATATGCATACATTCATGCTGTGCTGCGCGGTATATTCGTCTCGGTTTCTCAAATGCGTCATCAACATCAACGCATCCGGAGCATTCAAGATACTGTCGACGCAGCGGGACACGGCTCGCTTGCCGGCCAATACATTGACGGGCCGGCCCAAACTGACTTCCTCCATGAAACTCTTAACCAGGCCGCTGGTTTTCTGGTAGACGGATTCCGCTTGTTTGATTTCTCGCTTAAACGAGGTGCGTTTTTCCGGCGGCTTGACCTTTTCCAGATAATCTTTGCTATAGGGCGTGCTGCGCGCCACGTATTGCGGAACCTTGGTTTGCTTACTGACATCGATGTAAACATAGTCGCACTGCCTTTGTACCGCGTCGATGTCGGCTTGATTTTTTAACTCGAAACCCTGAAACAGGAAATTGGTTTCCAGCCACGGCCGGTCCAGTTTAGAAACAAACATACCGATTTTCAGTTCTTTGACGTCGATTCGAATCAACTCAACCGAATCGATCATAAAGCCGTTGAATTTGTCAGCCACTCGACGCCACATTTAGAGAAGAAAAGTATTCCATCCTGCCAAGCCCTCTGTATTGTTCTACCCGCCGGCAATCGCCATTTGGTCCAGCAAAATCGATCCCACCCGAATATTGCCGCGCAAATCGACATCATTCCCGACTGCCACCAAGTTACGCAGCATACTTTTCAAGTTACCGGCGATGGTAATTTCCTGTACCGGATATTGAATAACACCGTTCTCGACCCAAAAACCCGAAGCACCCCGAGAATAATCGCCCGTTACCCGATTAACGCCCTGGCCCATCAGCTCGGTCACTAACAGACCGGTGCCTAACAACTTCAGCATGCCATCGAAATCGTTTTCGCCCGCCTCGACTACGATGTTATGCACCCCACCGGCGTTGCCGGTGCTTTTCATTCCAAGTTTACGTCCGGAATAGGTACTAAGAATGTAAGAACGCAAAATGCCGTTACTGACGATATCGCGCGTTTGAGTAGCGACGCCTTCGGCATCGTAATTAGCACTACCCAAACCGCCCACCATTTGAGGTTGCTCATGGATGCGCGCGAAACCCGGCATCACTTGCGTCTCCAAACTATCTAATAAAAAAGACGCTTTGCGATACAAACTGCTCCCACTAATCGCCCCCAAGAAAGCACCGACCAAACCCGCCGCCATTTCCGGCGCAAACAGCACAGGGCATTGTCGCGTATTGAGACTACGCGCGCCTAAGCGTGCGACCGTCCGTTTCGCCGCCTTTTCGCCGACATCGCGCGCCGATTCCAACAAAGCTGGATTCCGTGACACGCTATACCAATAATCGCGTTGCATCGCATCGCTTGTTCCGCCTAGCACGGAACAACTAATGGAGTGCCGCGTGGACTGGTAGCCTTGTAAAAACCCCATCGAATTACCGAATACTCGCGTGCCTCGATGAGTATTGACTGAAGCGCCTTCCGAATTAGTAATCGCTTTATGATAGTTCCGGGCGGCATCTTCACATTCGATCGCCAGTTCAATTGCTTTTTCGGCATCGATCGACCACGGGTGATTTAAATCCAAATCCGGAAATTCAGTCGCCAATAGATCAGGATCAGGCAAACCGGCGTATTCATCCTCACTCGCATGGCGCGCAATACTGCATGCGGCCTTTATGGTCTCTTTTAAAGAATCCGGTGAAACATCATTGGTGGTGGCCGCACCTTTTTTCCGACCGAAATATACGGTCACGCCTATGCCTTGGTCACAGTGATATTCAATGGTTTCAACATCGCCCATCCGAGCGGATACCGACAAGCCATTGTCTACGCTGAAAGCCGCTTCGGCCGCCGTGGCGCCTTGCTGCTTCGCTTCGTCCAGCAACTGCTGAACCACGTTTTTTAAACGGTTGATTTCTGCTTGATCTTGCAAGGAAAACTCTCTTCGGATTAATTAATCATTTGACGTGGAATGCATTTAACTCTTTACACGTTTAAACGCTGGTACCGCCAACAGTTAAGCTGTCGATTTTTAAGGTCGGCTGGCCTACACCCACCGGTACACTTTGCCCTTCTTTACCGCAGGTACCGACACCGCTATCCAATTGCATATCGTTACCGACCATCGATACCTTGGTCAGCACATCCGGCCCATTGCCGATCAGAGTCGCACCTTTAACAGGACATGTAATTTTCCCGTTTTCAATGAGATACGCTTCACTGGCGGAAAAAACAAATTTGCCGGAGGTAATATCGACCTGACCTCCTCCAAAATTGCGCGCGTAAAGACCTTTTTTGACGGATTGGATAATCTCATCCGGATCGCTATTGCCGGGTAACATGTACGTATTGGTCATGCGCGGCATGGGCAGATGCGCATAAGATTCACGCCGGCCGTTACCGGTAGGCTTAACGCCCATCAAGCGCGCATTTAACTTGTCCTGCATATAAGCTCTCAATATGCCTTTTTCGATCAGCACGGTATTTTCGGTTGGCGTACCTTCGTCATCGATACTCAATGAACCGCGTCGTCCCGGCAAGGTACCGTCGTCGACCACGGTGCATAAATCCGATGCAACCCGCTCGCCCACACGTCCGCTGAACGCGGACGTACCTTTACGATTGAAATCACCCTCCAATCCGTGGCCTATCGCTTCGTGTAACAAAATACCGGGCCAACCGGGGCCGAGTACCACGGTCATGCCGCCGGCCGGCGCATCTTCGGCTTGCAAATTGACTTGGGCTTGACGCACGGCTTCGCGTCCGTATTCGAACGCTCGATCGCCATCTAAAAAGTAACTGTAATCGCTGCGCGCACCGCCGCCCATACTACCTTGCTCCCGCCGGCCGTTTTCCACCATGATGACGCTGACGTTCATCCTAACCAATGGGCGCACGTCCGCAATCAAAGAGCCGTCGGGAGTCGCAACCAAAACGTTATCGTAGACCGCAACCAGACTAATGATGACTTCTTCGATTCGATTGTCGAGCTTCCGCGTTTCGGCGTCGACTCGTTTCAACAAATCGATTTTCTGCAGATCATCCAGCGATTTCAGCGGATTGAAGGGCTGATAAAGTTGCGGCCAAGCTGTTCGGGTCGCGATTCTATGCTGCGCATGCTGACCTTGTCTGGCAATCGCTTTCACATTATCGGCCGCTTCCAGTAGAATCGGTAACTCGATGCGGTCGCTATAGGCAAAACCGGTTTTGTCACCGCTGACCACCCGGACACCGGCACCGCGTTCAATGGAATGAGTCCCTTCTTTGACTATTCCTCCCTCCATGGACCATGACTCGAAATGGCTCGCTTGAAAATAAATGTCGGCCGCATCCACAGGCGTACTCAACAACGCGGACATCACTCTGTCGACGTCTCGAACTTCCAGGCCGTTTGCGGCGAGAATGGTTTGTTTAACTTGTTCAGATAAAAGCATGTGTACCACAAAGATTTAAGGAAACAATAAATTAGGTCACATTACAAAAAACGAAGCCACATAAGCAACGCCCAATGCAATGGCAAGCATCAACAGCTTATAGGGTAAGGTTAACGTCAGCCAATAGAGTTCCCATTCCGTTTTACGTCGATGCCATGTTTCCACCAAACCGTGTTTCATTCGCTTATAAACACGCGGCAACGCATGCCATAGACGATAAGCGAAATAAGCGCCCAGCGCCAATAAAATATAAAACGTAACTATCTGGGCGCCGTGGTGGCTGGTATGAAACACATGCTCCACCGTATGTTCGATACCGAGCTCAACCCACTCGAATAGCTCGTGGCCGCGCTCTAAAAGGAAATGCAACAATTCCGTCAATAAGTCGAATGTAACATCATAAAACAGCAGCGCCAGCGTTACGAAAGCGACTATGATCAAATCCAAATATTTTTTAACCATATCCATTTCGGAGTTGCCCTTTATTTGCCCGATTCCGACACCATCCATTCGACTTTCCAATTTCCCAATCCACCGGTCAAGACTTCGTTCAACCACGGCAAAAGGGCTTCAGCCTGACTCGGCAATTGCCAGGGAGGGTTGATAAACAGCATACCAGAACCGGTCATGCCTCGCATTGCACTATCCCCCTCAACGCAATGCTCGATACGCAATTGCTTGGGTATGCCGGTGCATTTAAGGCTTTGGATTAGTTTTTCGATTCGGTCTCGCTGAATGACCGGATACCACAATGCATAAATTCCTGTCGCGAATCGGCGATGAGCATTCTGCAATACATCGACCACCTTCTGGTAGTCCGATTTCAGCTCATAGCTCGGGTCGATCAGGATCAAACCGCGCCTTTGAACCGGCGGCAACTTTCTATTCAGAGTTTGTAAGCCGTCTTCTTTAGCGACGACAACCTGCTTATCGCCGGCAAACAATTCTCGTAACTGTTCGTAGTCGGCACTATGTAACTCTGAAAGGAGCAGACGATCCTGAGATCTGACTAAACGTCTGACTAATTGCGGAGAACCGGGATAACGCACCAATTGGAGGCTGGTATTTTCCGCCTTTACCGCCGATAGATAAGGTTTGATGTGTTCAGGAGAATCCTGAATTCGCCAAATAAGGTCGATACCCTGTTGATATTCGCAGGTTTGTTGGGCGAATTCGGAATTAAGCGAGTATTTACCGGCGCCGGCATGAGTATCGATATAGACAAAAGGCTTATCTTTTTGCTTTAACGCATTAATAACCAAGGCAATCAGACTGTGTTTCAGCACATCGGCAAAATTGCCGGCGTGAAAACCGTGGCGATAACTCAGCATGACGACATTCCGTTTTTCGGCTATGTTCAACCCATTTTGGGCCTGAACATGAAATAAATGGCCCCCATCACGCACAAACCCGCCCACAGGTAATCTCGCGTCAAGGGTTCTTTCAGATAGTACACTGAGAACGGCACAAACACGCTGAGCGCGATCGCCTCCTGCATGATTTTCAATTGCCCTACATTCAGTGCCGAATGGCCTATACGATTGGCGGGAACTTGCAATAGATACTCGAAAAATGCCAATCCCCAACTCAGCAAGGCCGCAAGCAACCAATGCTTATGATTAAGTTCTTTTAGGTGGGCATACCAGGCAAAAGTCATGAACACATTACTGCAAATCAGCAAGCTAATCGAAATAAAAACCGGTGTCATACGTGGCTTAAGGAAAAAGAAGAGGCTTGTTTCAACGATTTGATGGCTTGGCTGCGCAAACCATGGATAGCCGCGCCGATTTGCGCACCTTGTAAATTAGATTGCAGCACGTCGCGAGTATCCACCTCACGCGCGGTTTCGGCGGCGGCTTTGATGAATTCGGCTTGCGGATACGATATATTTTCGAAGCCTGTCCGCCCCCTAGCATCCGCCTCGCAAGCGAATAAAAAATCCTGTAACTGGTTTTCGGCCTTGAATGCGCCGATACTCTGTAACATTTCGGCTAAGGTATCGGCCCGCAACTCAAACACCCGATGACAATGCGTGTGATATTCCATTACCTGCGCACATAAGGCTTTGACAGCCTTCGGGATACGCAAACGCTGGCAGAACTTTTCCAGTATCGGCAAGCCCTTACGCTCATGACCATGATGGCTAGGCCAATAGTTCGGATCGGTCAAAGCCTTACCTAAATCATGCAATAACGCTGCCAAACGCACCTGCGGTTTAGGGGATAATCGAACGGCTTGGGTCAGCGCCATTAAACTATGCACGCCGGTATCGATTTCCGGGTGATATTTAGGCGGTTGAGGCACGCCGAATAAGGCATGAATTTCCGGAAAGATTGCCTGCAACGCCCCGCAATCTTTCAGCGTTTCAAAAAATGCCGCCGGC
Organism: Methylomonas sp. MgM2; assembly: GCF_054172045.1. NCBI lineage: Bacteria > Pseudomonadati > Pseudomonadota > Gammaproteobacteria > Methylococcales > Methylococcaceae > Methylomonas > Methylomonas sp. MgM2. Next base: position 13,011 of record NZ_JBSYXO010000011.1, read on the forward strand.
GTCTGCTCGCTCAAAGCCCGGTTTAACTCAGCCCAAACACGTTCCGGAACCAAATAATCGACTTCACCGGCAGCCACCATAGCTCGCATCAATTGCCTGGTTTCTTCGGCGACTTTAAAGCCTAAATGCGCATAACGGGCACTAAAACGGGCGACACGCAATATGCGCACCGGATCTTCGGCAAAAGCCGGCGAAACATGCCGTAGGATACGGTCGCGCAGATCTTTCTGCCCGCCAAAAGGATCGGCCAGCACACCGTCCTCGTCTATCGCCATCGCGTTGATGGTCAAATCGCGCCGCATTAAATCTTCTTCCAATGACACGTTAGGATTGGCGTCAACATCAAACCCCTTATAACCGGGCGCGGTTTTCCGCTCGGTACGTGCCAGCGCATATTCTTCATGTGTGTCGGGATGCAGAAATACCGGGAAATCCTTACCCACCGCTCTGTAACCCAGTTTCATCATGGCCTCGGGACTGGCACCGACCACCAGCCAATCCCGTTCCGATACCGGATAATCCAGTAAACGATCTCGCACGGCACCGCCAACCAGATAAGTTTTCATGAATTCCGACTCACGCAAAATTGAAGGATTTAAGCGCACAGTATAAATGACTCGCTATCATAGTGCCCTGCTTATTAGCGTCCAATATTCGTTTATGACCGAAATTTTATTGAGTGGTTTATTTTTAGGTGCGGCTGCAGGACTTAGCGCGGGTTTATTCGGCATCGGCGGCGGCGTATTGGTTGTGCCCGTTTTGAGCTGGCTGTTCGAAAATCAAGGCTTTCAATCTCAGAACATTATGCTAATGGCGATTGCCACGTCCTTGGCTACGGCGCTGTTCACCTCGGCCGCGTCAGTAACGACCCATTATCGCCTGGGCAATATCGTTTGGCGAATTGCTTTTCGTCTCAGTCCAAGCATGTTACTTGGCGCCAGTGCCGGCGCATTGGCCGCCAAATACATCGTTGGCGACTCATTAGCTATTCTGTTTACCGCTTATTTGGCCTATACCGGTTTTAAAATGGCCTTCCCTCCCCAAAAAACGACTTCCTTATCCTTCAAACACCCTCGCTTGGATTACCCTATCGGTTTTGCCATCGGCATTCTATCGGCATTGCTAGGCATAGGCGGCGGCACGATGACCGTACCGTACTTGGCTAAAAAAGGTTTATTGATGAAAAACGCCGTCGCCACCTCATCCACTTGCGCCTTGCCTGTCACACTGTCGGCCTCCGCCAGTTACATTCTGTTAGGATGGCATAACGAACATTTACCGTTCGGCAGTATCGGCTACATCTACTTGCCCGCGTTTTTCGGCATCATCGTTACCAGCATGATCACCGCACCATTGGGCGCCAAATTAGCCACGCGATTACCGTCGCCACAGCTCAAGCGCTATTTCGCGGTAGTCATTTTGTTAATAGCGGTAAAAATGATCCTAAACCAAGGAACTTAGTCGCCGAAAGCAAAGTCGCAGAGCGGCTGGAAACGCGAATTAGCAAGTTGCGCGAAAAAAAACTTCATCGTATACTTCGGCCAGCTTTTTTGATCAAGCTAGCACACTACAACAAACCTCTGGAGGGTATTACAAATGAAATGGGAAACACCTGCTTTCAATGACATGCGTTTCGGTTTTGAAGTCACCATGTATATTTACAACCGTTAATTCTTAGCGCTTGTAAATAAAAAAGGGGCATTTACCTGCCCCTTTTTTTTGCCTGTCGTTTTTTAATCCCGTATCATGCAGCACACATCGAACAAATCCGAACGAATATGAAAATTAGAGTTCTCGGCGCCGGCGCCGGCGGCGGTTTCCCGCAATGGAACTGCAATTGCAATAACTGTCACCGACTACGTATCGGTCAACTCAACGGCAAGCCCCGCACCCAATCTTCCATCGCGATCAGCACCGATAACCGCAATTGGCTGTTATTCAACACCTCACCGGATATCCGCGCCCAACTGGAGGCTTTTCCTGCTATACAACCTAAAGAAGGCGTGCGCGACACCGGCATCAAAGCGATATTATTGATTGACAGCCAAATCGACCACACGACCGGCATGTTGATGCTGCGCGAAGGTAAACCATTGGATGTCTATTGCACCGAAATGGTCCGGCAAGACCTGACCACCGGTTTTCCGCTGTTCACGATGTTGAAGGATTATTGCACCGTCAATCACCACTCGATCGCCTGCGACGAAACTCCGTTCGAAATTCCCGGCATAAACGACATCCGCCTCTATGCCCATGCGCTGAAAAGCAAGGCTCCTCCTTATTCGCCGCATCGGCACGACCCGCACGACGGCGATAACATTGGCGTGGTTATCGAACAGGTTTCCACCGGCAAGAAGCTTTATTATTCGCCTGGTTTGGGCGAAATCGAACCGCACGTATTCAAGGCCATGCAAAATGCCGACTGCCTGATGGTAGACGGCACGTTCTGGACCGACGACGAAATGGTGACACAAGGCATCAGCCAAAAACGTGCGCGAGAAATCGGCCACTTGCCGCAATCCGGCCCGGGCGGCATGATAGAAGTACTGAACGACGTGCCGAAGGCCAGAAAGATTTTGATCCATATCAATAACACCAATCCCATCCTGGACGAAGATTCACCCGAGCGTAGGACATTGGATGCCAACGGCATCGAAGTGGCTTACGACGGTTTGGAAATCGATTTGTAATAAGGTGTTTTATGACTACTGACAATCAACCCTGGAGCCGCGGAGAATTCGAAGCCAAATTGCGCGGCATGGAAAAGTATTACCACATTCATCATCCGATGCATGTGTTGATGAATGAAGGTAAACTGAACAAGCAACAACTGCAAGGCTGGGTCGCCAACCGTTTTTACTATCAAGTGATGATCCCGATCAAAGACGCCAATATCATGGCCAATTGCCCGGATAGGGAAACGCGCGCCAAGTGGGTGCAGCGCATTCTGGATCACGACGGCCACCCCGGCGATCCGGGCGGCATAGAAGCATGGATTCAATTAGGTATTGCGGTCGGTTTGACCCGCGAAGAAATCACGTCATTGGAACATGTGCTGCCTGGCGTGCGCTTTGCGGTGGATGCTTATGTCAATTTCGCTCGACGCGCGGAATGGCACGAAGCCGCCAGCTCGTCCCTGACGGAGCTTTTCGCGCCGAAAATTCACCAACAACGCCTGGACAACTGGCCCGACGTCTATCCGTGGGTGGAAAAAGAAGGCTATATCTATTTCAAGAAACGCCTGACCGAAGCCCGCCGCGATGTCGAACACGGCCTGCAATTGACTTTGGATTGGTACAAAACCCGCGAACAACAGGAACGGATGTTGCAAATCCTGAAATTCAAGCTGGACGTATTGTGGAGCATGGCCGATGCGATGTATCTGGCCTATGTCAACAACATGCCCCCATATTTCAATATCGAGTAAGCATGCAAACCGCCGAACGCCTGAGCATGACAGCCGATGATTTTTTGGCTTGGGAAGCGACCCAAACCGAAAAGCACGAATTCGTGTCCGGCGAAGCGTTTGCGATGGTCGGCGCGCGACAGAACCACGTCGTCGTCAGCCTCAACATCGCCGCGGCTTTGAAACAACGCCTGCGAGGCACGCCTTGTCGGGCTTACATCTCCGATTTGAAGCTACGCGTCGAAACCGCCGATGCGTTTTTCTATCCGGACGTCATGGTGTCCTGTCATCCGGACGACCTGAAAAGTCAGCAGTATATTTCGCATCCGACGTTAATCGTCGAAGTCTTGTCGGAATCGACCGCCGCTTACGACCGGGGCGGTAAATTCGCCGCCTATCGCGGCCTGGAATCGTTGCAAGAATACGTCATCGTCGATATCGATAGTCGCCGGGTGGAGTGCTTTCGCCGCACCAGCAACAATGAATGGCTACTGCACGACTATCATGGCGAAGTAAGCTGTGAATTCCAGAGCCTGGACATCGGCCTCGCTTTGGCTGACATTTTTGAAGATATCTGAACGGCGTAACCCAAAGCCACAATATTTTATTCTATGAGCGTCAATCCCGATTCAACATTACAATTTTCCCCACTACACCGTCTGCAGTGGGAGGAAGCCCAACAAAAGTTTGTGATTCTTTACCCGGAAGGCATGGTGGAATTGAACCAAAGTTCGGCGGAAATTCTCAAACTTTGCGACGGCGCGCACAATCTGCCGCAAATCGTTGCCGAGCTGGAAGAAAAGTTCGAAACCACCGGCCTAGCCAACGACATCACCAACTTCCTGAACATTGCTTTGCAAAATGGCTGGATCCGACAAGACTAAACCCACACCGCCTCGCTGGCTGCTAGCCGAACTCAGCTACAAGTGTCCGTTACAATGCCCGTATTGCTCCAACCCCTTGGATTATGCGAAATACCCGGACGAATTGAGCACCGAGGATTGGAAGCGCGTGCTCAGCCAGGCTCGCAAGATGGGCGCGGTGCAATTGGGCTTTTCCGGCGGCGAACCCTTGACCCGAACGGATCTAACCGAATTGGTCCACTATGCCCGCGACTTGGGCTATTACTCCAATCTAATCACCTCCGGTTACGGCTTGACCGAGGAAAAAATCATCGAACTGAAGCAGGCCGGGCTCGACCATATCCAGGTCAGCATCCAGGCCAGCACACAGGAACTCAACGATCACATCGCCGGCACGGCAAGCTATGAACACAAACAGGAAGTCGCCCGCCTAGTCAAAAAGCACGGCTATCCTATGGTATTGTGCGTGGTCATCCACCGCCAGAACATTCATCAAATGCCTGAGATTCTGGCCATGGCAGAAAATCTGGGCGCCGATTATTTGGAATTGGCCAATACCCAATATTACGGCTGGGCCCACGCCAACCGCGACATTCTGCTCCCAACCAGAGAGCAATTCGAGGAAGCCGAGAAAATCGCTCAAGCCTACAAGGAGAAAGTCGCCGGTCGGATGAAGATCTATTACGTGGTGCCGGATTATTACGAAGACAGACCCAAAGCCTGCATGAACGGCTGGGGCACCACGTTTTTGACTATTGCCCCGGACGGTACCGCATTGCCTTGCCATTCCGCCCGCGAATTGCCGGGCCTCGACTGCCCGAACGTCAAGGATTACAGTATCGAGCAAATCTGGAACGAATCCAAGACTTTCAACTTCTTCCGCGGCACCGAGTGGATGCAGGAACCCTGCCGCAGCTGTGACGAGAAACACAAAGACTTCGGCGGCTGCCGCTGCCAGGCCTATTTGTTCAATGGCGATATGTACAGCACGGACCCGGTTTGCAACAAATCGCCGCAACGTCATAAAATCGACGCCGCGATAGCGTCGGCTCGGGAACTGGCTATTTCCGCTGAAGAAAAGCCGCTCCTTTTCCGTAACACTAAGAACTCCAAACAGTATTTTTAACCGCTCTTTACATCCCCCGGCGTTCAACCGTCGGGTTGTTGTTCGCCGCGCTATTTGCGATAACGGTCTACTGTCTTATCCGGCAGCGCTTTAGTGATAAAATTCGGGTTTCCTACATTACCGATTTTCCCGTGCCATGAATGCTCCTACCGCGCTTTACGAATCATGCCTCCCCAATTTAAAACTGCTCGGACGCGGTAAAGTCCGCGATATGTACGAGATCGACGAGCAACATTTGTTAATCGTCACCAGCGATAGAATGTCGGCGTTCGACGTCATTTTGCCCGACCCTATCCCCGGTAAGGGGCAAGTGCTGACAAATGTCTCAAATTTTTGGTTTAACAAAATGCGCGACATCATTCCCAATCATTTAGCCGACGATTTAACCTTGGAGCAGGTTCTTCCAGACGCCGGTTTGCGTCAACAAGTAGAGGGGCGTGCGATTATCGTCAAACGCCTAAAACCGCTGCCGATAGAAGCGATCGTTCGCGGTTACCTCATCGGTTCGGGTTGGAAAGATTACTTGGCTACGGGTTCGGTTTGCGGGATTCGGTTGCCGGAAGGATTACAGCAAGCTCAGCAACTGCCCGAACCGATATACACCCCTTCCAGCAAGGCCGAAGTGGGTATTCACGATCAGAACATCAGTTTCGCGGACACTGTTGCGTTGATGGGTCAGGAAATCGCGGAACAAGTCCGCGATGTCAGCATTAAGCTTTATACCGCCGCCGCGGAGTACGCGCTTCAGCGAGGCATTATTATCGCCGACACTAAATTCGAGTTCGGACTGAACGAAACCGGAAAGCTGTTTTTGATAGACGAAGCCTTAACACCCGACTCTTCCCGCTTCTGGCCGGTTGAGCAATACCAGGTCGGCATCAGCCCTCCTAGCTTCGATAAACAATATTTGCGTGATTACCTGGAGACTTTGGACTGGAATAAAACGGCGCCGGGACCTAAATTACCGCCCGATGTCTCACAGCAGTGCGCGTCTAAGTATCGCGAAGCCGAACAAAAACTGATCGGCCGTTAGTTTTCTAACCCGCTAAAAAAAGCCCGCATCGGCGTCATGCGATGCGGGCTTTTTTTTAGAGCAGCCCGAAGCTAAGCGTCGGCATCCAGTTCATCCGAGGATAATTTGTTACCGGGAAAATAGCTCGGCGCGACGCTGATTAAGATTGTCAAAAACGTCGCCACGTAAGGTACGGCTTGCACCGACAATACCGCGACCCAAAGCTGACCGCTGGCATTGTCGAATTCAGGTTCCATGCGCATCGCGACGATACCGGCGATCAATAAGGTCAGCAGCAGGATTTCCTGCCAGATCACGAGCAAACCGGCGATTAACGGCCCCTGTGCCTCATATTTCGGTGTGCGCATAAAGGGTTTATTCGAGGTGAACAAACCTTGCAAAGTCCCTCTTGCCACGGTATGAGTCAACGACAAACCCGCCAATGCGGCTCCCAAGGCCTGCAGCGCCGAACAGTTCACACGCGCTTTGTACAGCCATAAGCCCCTCAACACTTTAAACACAAACAAACCAATGGTCGGCAATAAGAACGCATTGATAGGAAGTTCGCTATGAAGCGGGTTGGTCACCAGCATGGAGGTTAAAATCAAGCTTGCGACGGTAAACAATAAAGCTAAGGCGTCCGAGAACCACGGCAGCCAACCGGCGACAAAATAGTAACGCTGCGCCGACGTCAAGGCCGATTTTTTATTCGGCAAGAAATGGCGCCAGTGCTTTTTGATGATTTGCATTGCGCCGTAAACCCAACGGAAACGCTGCGTCATATAACCCGAGAAGGTGTCCGGCATCAAGCCGCGACCAAACGACTCCTTGCAGTAAACCGAATCATAACCGGCTTCATACAAGCGTAAACCCAGTTCACTATCTTCACAGATGCACCATTCGCCCCACGGCCCGACTTTTTCGAAGGCAGACTTGCGTATCATGGTCATCGTGCCGTGCTGGATAATGGCGTTATATTCGTTGCGCTGCACCATGCCGATATTGAAGAATCCGGCATATTCCCAATAACACATATCTTTAAAGGTACTGATGTGGCCGTCGCGATAATCTTGCGGCGATTGGACGAAGCCGACATTCTTTCTGTCGAAATAAGGCACCATGGACTTCAGCCAATCCGGCGACAGAATGTAGTCGCTGTCGATGACCGCAATGATTTCGGCGTCGTCCGCCGTATTGTCTAAAGCGTAATTGATCGCGCCGGCTTTGTATCCCGGCCAATTGTCCAAATGAAAAAAACGGAACTTCGAACCCAGCCGGTCACAATCCTCCTGTACCGGCATCCAAACCGCCGGATCCTTGGTGTTGTTATCCATCACCAGCACCTCATAGTTCGGATAATCCACTTTGGCCAATGCATTCAGGGTCTTGCGCACCATTTCCGGCGGCTCGTTATGAATCGGCAAATGAATGGAAACTTTGGGATAGCTAAACTCGGGACTAGGCGTTAACGGCTTGAACGTGCGCCTCCCTTTGCGATGCCATAACACTTCCGCTAATTCCAGGCTTTCGGTCAACAAAACCAATATCGCCATCGCTTGCATCAGCAGCAAGATGCTCCAAAACACGATAGAAAAGCTGGTTTGGTACTGGGCAGCAGCGACGGAAGCCGACCAGAACAACACGGAAGCAGCCAAGTTGACCATAATCCCGAATAATAGTTTTCCCGGCAATTTCAGGCTTTTCCGCTTAAACAAAAATGCCGCCATCAAGATCATACTGAGTAAGGCTGCGCCGGTGGCGAAATTGCGCCACATCGGATTAGCCAGCACATCGCCTTCCATCGGAAATTTGGGCTGACGGTCGGCATTGAATAAACCCCAATATGCACCGGCAGTGCCTTCCAGTTCAATCTTCCACGGTTGATCAAATGCTTCGATAACGTAATAAATGATTTTTTCCGCTGTCGCCCGGTTCAGGAACGCTCGCAAAAATTTGGCCTCGTTAATTAATGAGGTCGTGGCGGCACCGTGAGGCGGGCCATCGGAAGGCCAACCCGTCTCGGTAATGACGATAGGCTTGTTCGGGTAAAGTTGCTGTAATTCATAATAGCGTTTAAATACGTAATCGACCGCGGCATCGCCTTCCGCACCCTTAGGCAAATCGACCGGCACACCCTCCCAATAAGGCAAAATATGCACACCGATGTAATCGACTTCGGCCGCCAAGGCGGGATTCGAGGCCCAAATATCCCAAGTTTCCGATGTGCTTACCGGCTTCCATGTGCGTTTTTTAACTTCGCGAATATATTCGATTAATTCGTTAGCTTTTTCAGCAACTTTGACCTTAATTTCTTCGTCGATTTTATCGTTGATTTCTTTTTCGCTCAGCTCGCCGCTGTATTGCTCCCTGATCTGATATGCAATCGGTCCGGCAAGTTTGGATCGAGCCCTTAATAAGGATTCGTTGCCTACCAAGGTCCGCACTATGGTTTTAGGATATTCGTTGGTTAACTTGATCAGGTTTTCGACGTCTTGGCGATTTTTATTTATAAGTTTCAGGCGTTCTTCTTCGGTCGTGGTCTCGTCCACTAAGTCGATCCACGCTCCCATAGCCAAATTGAGTTTGTTTTGCGCGGCTAATTCCGGCACGACCTCCATGCCTTCAAGGGAGGTATAAGTTCTTATAGCATGGACTTTGTCCGCCAATAATTCCAAGTCTTCCCGAACTTGATCACGCGTTGGAAAGTTCTTCTTTTCGGGACTGAAGTCTTTGCGTGTGCCGTTATATGTCACCCCCATCATGGTGTTATTCCATGACTGTAGATGCAACGGGTCGTTGACATAAGTCCAGATAGCAAAGTTGATGACTACCAAAAAGATAATCGTTAATAAAGTAGCGATTTTGGCTTTCATTTCGAGCAAAGCACTCCGAATCAAAAAGGGAATTACAGAATTCGCATAACAGTTACTAAATTCTGCAGGCAGTAACTGTAGTCGATTTTTTATGTTTGAGAAGAAGGGTGTATATATCGCCTTTCAGCCATATACAATCAATGAAGATAAAAACCCTGCACATCCAGCCTAAACAACATGCCGCTAATGTGAAGCGCTAATTTGCGTTAAATTACTTAGGTTAAACTTAAGCAGGGTTTTATTGGGGCAAATTATTTTTTCAAAGATATGGTTTCGGTACGGCCGGAGGATTCGACATTGAGTTTATCTTCTTTCAGCAACCAACCAAGCGCCCGCTGAACCTCGTTTTTACCAAGTCCGGTTTCGTTGGCCAATTTCGTCACACTAGCGTCACCGTTTTCGTCTAAGTAATGCCAGATTTTACCGGCCGCTTCACCAATTACATCTCTCATATTCAACACCTCGCGTTTCAGTAAAAAACCTTTTATCCAGCCTCAGGCCTCAGATATTGGCGGCATTGTAACCGAAGCTTAATGCTCTTCCGGCAGCACAATATTCAATTCCAATGTTTCCTGATTTCCGTCTTGTTCAAAGTTGACGGTAATGGCATCCTGACCCACATTGACATATTTTTGAATGACGGCTAACAGCTCTTGCTGCAATTGCGGCAAATAAGACGGCTGGTTTCTAGAAGCGCGCTCGTGGGCCACTAGAATCTGTAAGCGCTCTTTCGCAACCGACGCCGAACTAGGTTTCGATGACCTGAAATAATCCAAGAGACTCATCACTTACTCCCGAATAACTTGCTAAACAAGCCTTTTTTCTCTTCCTCAATGAAACGGTGAGGTTTATTATCACCTAGATAACGAGCAACGATATCCTGATAGGCCTGACCCGCATCGCTCTGCTCGTCCAAAATTACAGGCACACCCGAGTTAGACGCATTTAATACCGACTTCGACTCCGGAATCACGCCCAACAAATGCAAGGATAAAATTTCCTGTACATCGTCCACGCTCAACATTTCCCCGAGCTTAACGCGATCCGGAGAATAACGTGTCAATAACAGATATTCCTTAATCGGCTCTTCGCCTCTCTCTGCACGACGCGATTTACTCGCCAAAATCCCCAACATGCGATCGGAGTCGCGCACAGACGATACCTCCGGATTCGTCACGACAAACGCGTCGTCGGCAAAATACATCGCAAGGGTCGCACCGCGCTCGATGCCGGCAGGCGAATCGCATACGATGTATTTAAAATCCTTGGACAACTCTTCAAAAATTTTTTCTATCCCTTCGATAGTCAACGCATCCTTATCGCGCGTCTGCGACGCCGGCAGGATAAAGAGCTGATCGCAGCGTTTGTCTTTGATCAAAGCCTGTTTCAGAGTCGCTTCGTTGTTGATGACATTAATCAAATCATATACAACTCTACGCTCGCATCCCATGACCAAATCGAGATTACGTAGCCCCACATCGAAATCGATGACCGCGGTCTTAAAACCTCTCTTTGCCAAGCCCATTGCGATAGCCGCGCTGGTTGTGGTTTTGCCCACGCCACCCTTTCCTGACGTTACGACGATTATTCTGGCCAATGTTGTTCCTCCGACAAAGCTTAAATATCTTGAATAATAAGTGTTTGGTTATTTAGACTGATTTGAACCGGCCTATGCGCCGTTTCGGGGTCTATATCATCACTGACCTTGTAAATACCTGCGATTGAGATCAACTCGGCCGCCAGGTCCGAACAAAAAATTCGGCTTTCCACATTGCCTAATACTCCCGCTAAAGCCCGACCACGCAATGCTCCGTAAACATGTATGTTCCCTTCAGCCATGATTTCCGCGCCTGCGCTAACCGTTGCGGTCACAATCAAATCACCTTTAGCATATACTCGCTGCCCGGAGCGGATCGGATAAGTGATCAGCTTATTTTCGGAAACGGATTCCGTTTGTTTTATTTCTTCGGACTCGGGTTCGGGTATTGTCAGGGTCTTGGGTTCCGGCTTAGTATTATTGATTGCGGTATTGCTACCATGTATAGAGTGGACCGGCAGATTCAATGCCAATGCATCTTGGTTTTGTTGTTCCGTTCCGCCTCGAATACCGATAGGCATGAACGCTTTGTCACGCAGCAGATCGACAATATCTCGAACGGCAATCTCAAAATTCTGATTGTTCAATTTCTGAAAATCGATTAGCAATGGCGAGTTCTTAAAAAATTCCGGCGCCTGCGCTATTTTTTCCTGCAACTGCAGTTCGATTTGCCCCATATCATTGCTCGCAAGCAGCAAAACCGGAATAGTCAATGACGTGCTTTTGAACTCTAAGGCGACTTTTGACAAATTAGGGGCATTGCTTGACATTGAACTTTCAAAAGGAATCAATTAATTGACGATCAATACTATCATTTTCGTCCGGAAAATGCATTCGACACATTTAGAGCAAAAACAGAGTTGCCAATCCTAAGAAAGACATAAAACCAACCACGTCCGTAATCGTCGTTAACAATACGCCTCCAGCCAAAGCCGGGTCGATTCCCATACGATCGAGCACCACCGGAATAGCAACCCCGGACAATGCCGCGCATACCAAATTGATCATCATCGCCGCGCCTAGCAAATAACCGAGATTCGGGTTATGAAACCAGAAAGCCGCCACACTGGCAACGACCACTGCCCAGATCAAACCATTCACGATGCCGACGGAAATTTCCTTGAAAAACAGACTAATCGTATTTCCCGAAGACACCTGTTGCAATGCCAGGCCTCGAATGACTAAGGTCAGCGTCTGACTACCCGCGATGCCGCCCATACTCGCAACGATAGGCATCAACACCGCAAGGGCGACGATTTGTTGTATGGCATCTTCGAACAAATCAATCACCCACGCCGCCAAAAAAGCGGTCATTAGATTGATGCCCAACCAGACCGCTCGCCGCTTGGCACTGCTAATAACCGGAGCAAACATATCGATATCTTCGCTCAAGCCCGCCATTCCCATCAGCGAGTGATCGGCTTCTTCACGAATCACGTCCACCACATGATCGATACCAATACGGCCTATGGCTTTACCATCATCCGCCAATACAGGTACTGATAACAATTTTTGCTGGTGAAATAAAAGGGCTACTTCGTGGCTAGACATGCGGTAGGATACGGCCGCTGCCCGAGCATCCATCACGTCGGCTACCTTTTTATGCGGGTCGGAAGACAAAAACCGACTCAAGGGCAATACGCCCTGAAAATGCTCCTGCCGATCAACCACAATCAAACTATCCGCATCGGCAGGGATTTTTCCGCGCAACCGCAGATAGCGGGCCACAACGTCCAACGTAACATCAGCCCTCACCGTCAATATATCTTTCGACATCAGGCCACCGGCCGTATGCTCGTCGTAACCAATCGCCTCCTCAAGAAGCGCGCGGTTATTTGCGCCAATAATTTCAATGAGCTGCGATAACAAAGGCTCCGGCAAGACGTGCAATAAATCGACCATATGACCGGATCCGATATGCTCGCAAGCGGCGATCAAATCTTTTCTGTCGGTGATTTTTAATAAATAGCTGCCGACCTCGACATTGACTTCAACCAATATTTCACCCATGACGCTAGGTGGAATAACGGCCCAAATTCTAGCGCGCTGTTCAGGCGCCAATGAATTGAGAATATGCGCGGTTTCAGCCGGATACAGGGAATAAACCAAGTCTCTGACTTCGATCTGAGAATCTTTTGTTAAAACTTCAACGGCTTTATCGACTAATTGTTTTCTATTCTGTTGTTGTAATGGAGACGTCATAGGAAAATGATTCTGGAGGTTCCGGCGCTGGTTATCGTAGTTCTCTATGTCTAACGATTACATTTGGAATAATTTTTTTAAAATGCCGTCCGAGCGCCTCGACTAGGTAAACTGAACGATGCTGACCACCGGTGCACCCAACCGCGATCGTCAGATAACTTCTATTATCCGACTCAAACCGGGGGGCCCAGCGCTCTATAAAATGACTAATATCTTCGAAGAATTCGACGACGATCGAGTGTCCGTTGAGAAAATCGATGACCGGCTGATCCATTCCATTGAAGGCGCGCAGCTCAGCTATCCAATACGGGTTTGGCAAACTCCTCGCATCGAAGACGAAATCGGCATCTAGAGGTATGCCGTATTTGAAACCGAAAGATTGAAAAAGAATCGATAAACGGCCTTTACCTTTTTCATCCAGTCTGTTTTTTAACAAGTCTCTTAACTGGTGATAAAGCGTATAACTCGTGTCGATAACAATATCGGCGTGAGTGGCGACCGGCCTCAAAACTTCTTGTTCGATTTCCAAGGCTTCGCGCAAGGGCCTTTGCGCAGTGGTTAAAGGGTGCCGACGGCGCGTCTCACTGTATCGCTTCAGGAGAATCTTCTCCTCGGCCTGCATGTAAACGACTTTACACTCTATACCTTTGTCGCGAATTTGTTTGAGATCATCGGGAAATTCGGCCAACTTTTCGGTCTGGTTACGAGCATCGATACCGATAGCGGTTTTATTGTAAGTCTCCCGATTAACCAACATCACATGATCGATAAAATCCTGCAATAAGGCCACCGGAAGATTATCAATACAGTAATAGCCGCAATCTTCCAGCGTATCCAGAGCGATACTCTTACCCGAACCCGACAAGCCGCTGACAATCACCAATTTCATAAAACGATCAAACAGGGCGGAGTAAGCCGCCCTGTCCTCCGATAGCTAATTAGCGATGGCTATGTAATTTTTCTTTGTGTTTGACAATTTGCCTGTCTAGTTTGTCAACCATAAAATCGATCGCAGCGTACATGTCTTCTTGCGTATCTTCGGCATAAAGTTTTGCGCCACTGATTTGTACAGCCGCCTCCGCCTTTTGCTGTAGCTTTTCAACTGTCAAAATGACATGAACATCAACCACGTTATCGAAATGGCGCTTGATTTTGCTAATCTTTTCTTCGACATAGGCTTTCAAAGCCTCGGTAACTTCTACGTGATGACCTGTGATACTGACTTGCATGGAATACTCCTGTTTATTAAAAATGTACTTCCAGTTAGTTAAATCAGCCTTTTCCGCTGGCTAGTGGAAGGAATCGACATGGCTTCGCGGTATTTGGCAATGGTACGACGCGCCACGTTAATCCCTTTCTCGTTCAATAAGTCGGATATTTTACTATCGCTTAATGGCTTGGCCGGGTTTTCATTACCAACCAATTCTTTTATCAGTGCTCTAATAGCCGTAGCCGAACACTCGCCACCTCCGTCCGTACTGACATGGCTGGAGAAGAAATATTTAAATTCGATCACGCCCTGCGGGGTATGCATATATTTTTGCGTGGTTACTCGGGAGATGGTCGATTCATGTAACCCCAATTCTTCGGCAATGTCTCTGAGCACCATCGCTTTCATCGCGATAGGTCCGTGCTCGAAAAATTCACCTTGTTTTTCGACAATGCTCTTGGCCACACGTAGCAGCGTATCGTTGCGGCTATGTAAGCTCTTGATAAACCAGCGCGCTTCTTGCAGGTGATTTTTCATGCTGACATTATCCTGACTACTATCGGCACGCTTAATCATACCGGAATAGAACGGATTGACGCGTAACTTGGGTGCAATGTCAGGGTTCAAACTGACCTGCCATTGATCTTTGACTTTAATCACGAATACATCCGGTACGATATATTCCACATCGGTTTCCTGCAGGCGAGCGCCCGGTTTCGGGTCAAGGCTTCTAATCAAAGCCAATACCCCCTTCAATTGCTCCTCGGAGAAACCAACTCGCTTCATTAAGCGGATCTGATCACAACTGGTCAACAAGTCCAGATGACGACACACAAAATCGATCGCATCGGATTTATACGGCGTGTCGTTCGGCAATTGCAGCAACTGCAGGCGCAAACAGTCGGCCAAATCGAGCGCGCCAACACCGACCGGATCAAAATTCTGGATCATGTGTAAAACCGCTTTGACTTCATCCATTTCCAGATCGTCCAGCTGTTCCAATAATCCTTGATAGATATCGTTCAAATCGCTCGCCACGTATCCGTCGTCGTTGATCGCATCAATAATCGCGACGCCGATGGCATAATCCCTTTCGGAAAGATGGGTTAGTTCCAATTGCCACATCAAATGATCCTGCAATGTTTGCGTTTTACTCCTAAAGGACTCGAATTCGGCCGTTTCATTCGAGTCGTCACCCGCTCCAACAGGTAACACGCTTTCATAAACATCGTCCCAGCTCACATCCACCGGCAATTCATCCGGCAAATCGGTTTGCGAACCTTCACTAGTGACTTGATCCGTATTTTCGGTTTTCTTTTCCCGGTATTCCAATGTTGTCAGTTCATCTTCTTCGACTTCAAGCATCATATTGGATTCAAGCGCCTGCTGAATTTCCTGCTGAAGATCCAGAGTGGACATTTGCAGCAATTTAATCGCCTGCTGCAACTGCGGCGTCATTGTCAAACTCTGACCAATTCTGAGCTGTAAAGATTGCTTCATAACCACTCGAACTCTATAAACTAAACGTATCGCCTAGATACACTCTGCGAACTTCCTCATTATCGACCAATTCCCGCGACTGCCCTTCGGCAATCACTTGTCCGCCATTAAGAATGTAAGCACGATCACATATTTCCAAGGTCTCTCTCACTTTATGTTCAGTAATCAGGATCCCTATACCTCTGTTTTTCAAATGGGCAATGATTTTCTGTAAATCCAGGACGGATATCGGATCGACGCCGGCAAATGGCTCATCAAGTAAAATAAACATAGGCTCTGACGCAAGCGCTCGCGCGATCTCAACCCGTCGCCGCTCTCCGCCCGACAAACCTAAAGCAAGCTGATCGCGCAAATGATTGATTCCAAACTCTCCCAATAGCTCGTCTATCATCAATTCAATCTGACCATCGGTTAGATCGTTCCGAATCTGCAACACTGCACGCAAATTATCGGCGACGCTGAGCTTACGAAATACCGAGGCTTCCTGAGCCAGATAACCTATTCCCAACCTAGCCCTTCTGTGCATGGGATGATGGGTAATTCGCTGATTATCCAAAATAATTTCGCCTGAATCAGCCTTAACCAAACCGACCATCATATAAAAGCTGGTCGTTTTCCCCGCGCCGTTCGGCCCCAATAAACCAACTACCTCGCCATTGTTGACCGTAAGGCTTACGCCGTTAACGACCTTACGCCGGTGATAGCTTTTAAATAATTGTTCCGCAATCAATTGCGTCATGTTAATTCTTCGTTTTCGCCTTCGGCTTGATCACCGAATGGACTCGTTTGCCGTCGGAGCTTTTCTCGCCCGCTTTCAATAAGGAGTTTTTAGTATCGTACTCGATGTACTCGCTCGATTGTTTGGCATCGCCTTGCCGCACCGACGCTTTTTTCATAAATATCAACAAGTCTTTCTCGGGATAAAATTCATTGATCAAGCCTTCGCCATATATTTTATCTTTGCCTTCGGAAGGCAGTTGTTCAAAGTGCGATGGATTACCGGTTGCAACCAGCTTGATAATGTCGCCATCTTTCATATAAACCACCAGCTTGTCGGCATCAATTTTAATGCTCCCTTGGGTTGCGATCACATTCCCCGTGTAGGTACTGGTTTCCGCTTTTTCATCGTAAACTGCGTTGTCGGAGTCGATATAGACGGGTTGCTCCGAATCGGTATTCAACGCGAACGCAAACTCTGCCGGCAACAATAACATTAAACCGAACAACCTAATCAATCTCATAGCGGCCTTTGACATTAGACAATAACTTCAAATGTATAGGACTGACAAAAGTAACCTCCATTCCGGTTCCTGATGTCTTATTCGGAGGGCTGATAAGTTCGGCCCAGGCTTTTGTCTCGGCATAATTTTTTGACAGTGTCACGCGTAAATCGGAGGTGATCACCTTCAAGGCCGAGGTATTCTCGGACGCTTCACGATTGATGACCGTATGCCCGTTCAATTGCAGATGATCGCCATCGGCCGCCATAATGCCGATTTCCGCCTGTATTATCCAAGGTTCGGCATCCGTGTTGTACAAGGTCATCACAGGCTTTTCCAAATGCGTGCTGCCATCCGCTTTGTAATGCTGCATTTTATCGGCTATCAATTCATTTTTAGGTATTCCTTCCAAATCCATTTCTTTTTTGTAATAGCCCGTACTGAAAAAATCCGGGCTATTTTCCGCAACCCGCGCTTCCGTCGCGCGCTGCTCGTAAATCTGCTGCAGCCACCAGCTTAACAAGGCGGCAACCGCAACATATACATAAAGATGATATTTATCCCAAAAAGTCATAAATATTTCTGTAGCATTGCATCAAACGTACCCTGGACTTGCATGATCAGGTCGCAGACCTCGCGCACAGCGCCCAAGCCGCCAGCGGTTTGAGTGCACCAATTGGCTCGTTGCTTGACGGCAAAATTCGCGTCGGCAACCGCCACGGAAAACCCAACCTGAATCATGACCGGCAAATCCAGCACATCGTCTCCGACATAGGCCACGTGCTTAGGACTCAAATCAAGCGTTCGCAATATTTCCAGAAAAGCCGATCGCTTGTCTTCGTGTCCTTGGTAAACACGGGTAATCCCCAAACTTTGCATGCGTGACGTCACCGAATTGGATTTACGCCCTGAAATCACAGCCACGTCGACGCCGCTTTGCCGCAACAATTTGAGCCCATGACCATCGCGAGCATGAAAACATTTATATTCCCGGCCATGATCATCGAAAAATAGGCGCCCATCGGTCAAAACACCGTCGACATCCAGAATCAAAAGCCTTAACTGCTTGACGGTCTCTCGTTGTTCCTGTGTCAAATCCACCATATCCCCTACTCAAACGATTCCTGCCCGTAGCAAATCGTGCATGTTCAATGCCCCCAGCAAATTCCGTTCGTCGTCAACCACCAATAATGCGTTGATTTTCTTGGCCTCCATGATTTGCATGGCTTCGGCCGCCAGAATGTCGACCTGTATCACCGTACAAGGCTTGGTCATTACATCGGAAACCGGCGTCGCATGCACATCCAAGCCTTTTTCAAGCATGCGGCGTAAATCGCCATCCGTAAAAATGCCCTCTACGCGCCGATCGCGATCAAGCACGGCTGTCATACCCAGTTTCTTCTCGGTCATCTCCAGCAAGGCTTCGCTAACCAGAACCGTGTTAGCCACCTTCGGTATTTCCAAACCGCTGTGCATAATATCGCCGACTTGTAGCAATAAACGTTTACCTAAACTACCACCAGGGTGCGACAGGGCAAAATCATCGCGCGTAAAACCTTTGCTTTGCAATAGCGATACGGCCAAAGCGTCCCCCATCACTAAAGCCGCCGTCGTGCTGGAAGTCGGCGCCAAACCCAGCGGGCAAGCCTCCTGATCGACACTGACATTGATGTGAACGCTGGCCAACCGGCCCAATGCCGACTCCGGATTGCCGGTCATGGCAATTAACGGGACCCCCAAGCGTTTGATGATAGGCAAAATCGTCAATATCTCTTCGGTGTTACCCGAATTCGACAAGGCCAGCACCACGTCCTGCCGCGTTATCATACCCAGATCGCCATGGCTTGCTTCGCCGGGATGCACGAAAAAAGCCGGAGTACCGGTGCTGGCCAGGGTAGCGGCTATTTTACCGGCGATATGCCCGGACTTTCCCATGCCCGTGACAACAACCCGTCCATGACACGCCAGCAACAGATGGCACGCCTTGATAAAATGCTCATCGATGCGTTCGACCAACTTGGCAACGGCTTGCATTTCGGCTTGAATAACCGCTTGCGCTAACTCCTGAATGTCCCGATCACGCACCAATACTTTTACCTCATGACCAAAAAGGAACTATTATTGCATGTTATGACTCACGTTTTCATCCGCAGTCATTGACTTATCTTTGATCCCTCATAGAAAATAGACGATCCAAATTAAAAATTCTTATAATTACCTGGTAAATGCCTAATAGCGCAAGCCCAACAAATCATATCGTCTCCGTCAAAAATTTGAGCTTTTCGCGCGGAAACAGAAAAATTTTCGACGACATCAGCCTCGATATTCAGCGCGGGAAAGTCACCGCGATCATGGGACCGAGCGGCACAGGAAAAACGACATTGCTGAAATTGGTCGGCGGCCAGCTTTTTCCGGATTCCGGCGAAATTCGCGTGGACGGTCGAAACGTGCATGAATTGAGAACCAAGGATTTGTACGAATTACGTAAGCGGATCGGCATGTTGTTCCAAAGCGGCGCTCTTTTGACCGACATGAACGTTTACGACAACGTGGCCTTTCCGTTGCGCGAGCACACGCATTTACCCGAATCGATGATCCGAAGCCTGGTACTAATGAAACTGCATGCGGTCGGCTTACGCGGGGCTCGCGAGCTAATGCCGAGTGAGTTATCCGGCGGCATGGCGAGGCGAGTCGCATTAGCACGGGCTATCGCCTTGGATCCGATGATGATCATGTACGACGAGCCATTTACCGGACAAGACCCCATTTCGATGGGCGTGTTATTACACTTGATCAAATCCCTGAACACTACTTTAGGCTTGACCAGTATTGTCGTTTCGCACGACGTGCACGAGACGGCCGCCATAGCCGACTACATCTACGTCATATCGGACGGCAAAATTGTCGGCCAGGGAAGCCCTGAGCAACTAGGCCAATCCAATTCAGCCTGGGTGAAACAGTTCATGAACGGCGAAGCCGACGGTCCCGTGCATTTTCACTATCCGGCGAATGATTACATGGACGACTTGCTTACCAATCGCTAAATCCTTAATCCAAATATGCTCGAATTCTTAGAATCCTTGGGTAAAATCACGCGAGAAAGCTTTGCCAAGCTAGGCCGCGGCACGTTCTTTCTGATACACAGCCTAGGGGGCGTTCGGGAAATATTGCCGCGTCCGAATTTGCTGATCAAACAAATGTACTCCATCGGCGTACTGTCTTTTCTGATTATCAGTATTTCCGGTCTATTCGTCGGCATGGTGCTGGGACTGCAGGGCTTCAACATTTTGTCCGATTTCGGCGCGGAAGAATCGCTGGGCGTCATGGTTGCCGCATCGCTGGTAAGAGAACTCGGCCCCGTGGTTTCCGCCTTACTATTCGCCGGTCGCGCCGGTTCGGCATTAACCGCCGAAATCGGCTTGATGAAAGCAACCGAACAGTTATCCGGCATGGAAATGATGGCCGTCGATCCGATTAACCGCATCATCTCTCCACGCTTTCTAGCCGGCTTTCTGGTTATGCCCTTATTGGCCGGGATATTCAGCGCGATCGGCATCATGGGCGGACATTTAGTCGGCGTCGGCATGCTGGGTGTCGACGACGGCGCGTTCTGGGCGCAAATGCAAGCCAGCATCGATTTTCATGAGGATGTTGTTAACGGCACCATCAAGAGCGTCGTGTTTGGCTTCGTTGTGTCGTGGATTGCCCTATTCGAAGGCTATGACGCCGTCCCGACTTCGGAAGGCGTCAGCCGCGCCACCACCCGTACCGTCGTCAATTCCGCCTTTTCGGTACTCGGGCTCGATTTCATCTTAACTGCACTGATGTTTGGAGATAATTAACATGCAGCATTCGAAGACTCAGGACACGTTAGTTGGCCTGTTCGTTGCCACGGGCATTGCCTCGCTGTTTTATATGGCACTGCAAGTCAGTAATCTAGGCACTTACACCAGCAGCGATACCTATACCGTGACCGCCCGTTTCCAAAACTCCGGCGGTCTGAAAGTCAAATCAGCGGTATCGGTTGCCGGCGTCCGTATCGGCCGCGTGTTCTCGATCAAACTGGACCACGACACGCACGAATCGGTGGTTGAAATGCACATAGACTCCCAATACGACAATTTGCCCGACGATTCCGGCGCCAGCATCTATACCGCGGGATTATTGGGCGAACAATATATCAATATCGATCCCGGTGCGTCGGATGCATTTTTGAAGGACAAGAGCCAAATCGACATCACCAGTTCGGCTATCGTATTGGAGGAAATGATAGGCAAATTCATGATGAACAAGGTGGACGAGAAATAATGGCCAAGCTGCATCTCGTCGAGCAGTCGCCCGGCTATTTTACCGTCGAAGGCAATTTGACTTTTGCCACGATCGATAAAAAGACATTGCAATCTTTCAAATTTCTAAAGGGCATCGACACGATTTGCATCGACTTGGCAAAAGTCGGCAAAACCGACAGCGCGGGCTTGGCCTTGATGATCGAATGGGTCAAACAGAGTCGAGCGATACGGGCGCAATTACGTTTCAAAAACATCCCCGATCAGCTACTGACACTGGCCAAACTGAGCGGATTCGACAAAACTGAATATTATTCCGGCAGTTCACCCAGAACGGCCCCAAACTCTGTAAACGATATCCATGGATAAATTACTGATCACCGGCGGCAAACCACTCGACGGCGAATTGCGCATTTCCGGAGCGAAAAACGCCGCCCTGCCTATTTTGGCCGCAACACTGCTGTCCGACTGCCCTGTCAGCGTCGGCAATGTTCCGCACTTGCGCGATATCACAACCACTCTGGAGCTGCTCGGCCAAATGGGCGTGGGCGTAACGGTCGACGAAAAAATAAACGTTGAGGTCGATTCCAGCTCTATCAATAAATATGAAGCCCCCTACGAACTGGTCAAAACCATGCGGGCTTCGATTTTAGTATTAGGGCCTTTATTGGCCCGGTTCGGCGAAGCACACGTATCGCTGCCGGGCGGCTGCGCGATCGGTACCCGTCCGGTCGACATTCATATCGACGCCTTAATCAAAATGGGCGCCGACATTCAAGTCGAAGCCGGCTACATACACGCCAAAGCGAAACGCCTGCAGGGCTGCCGCTTGGTCCTGGATAAAATTACCGTGACCGGTACCGAAAACATCCTGATGGCAGCCACCTTGGCGGAAGGCACCACCATCATCGAAAATGCCGCTAAAGAACCGGAAGTATCGGACCTCGCCAATTTTCTGAACGAAATGGGCGCCAAAATCGGCGGAATCGGCACCGACATATTGACTGTCGAAGGCGTCAAAAAACTCGGGGTACCGGGCCTGCATTATGAAATTCTGCCGGACCGCATCGAAACCGGCACCTACTTGGTGGCGGGGGCTATCAGCCGCGGCCGGGTCAAGTTGAAAAAAACCGACCCCACCACTCTGGACGCGGTACTGGACAAATTGCGTGAAACCGGCGCCGAAATCACGACCGGCGATACCTGGATAGAATTAAACATGCACGGCAAGCGCCCTAAAGCGGTCACCGTGCGTACCGCGCCTTATCCGGCCTTTCCGACCGACATGCAGGCCCAATTCACCGCATTGAATTCGGTGGCGGAGGGTGTCGGCCTGATCACCGAAACCGTATTCGAAAACCGCTTCATGCATGTACAGGAACTGCAACGGATGGGCTCGCAGATCAAACTGGAATCCAACACGGCCATCATCAGCGGCATAGACCGCCTGACGGGAGCACCCGTCATGGCCACGGACTTGCGAGCTTCCGCCAGCTTGGTATTGGCCGGCCTGGTGGCCGACGGCGATACGTTGGTCGACCGTATTTATCATATCGATCGCGGTTACGATCACATCGAAGAAAAACTCACCCAACTGGGCGCATCCATCCGCCGCGTCCCAAATTAATATCGACAGAATCATGCTGACCATCGCCGTATCCAAGGGCCGCATCTATGAAGAGGCCCTACCTTTTTTAGAACAAGCCGGTATCACGCCCACCGAGAACCCGGATAAAAGCCGCAAACTGATTTTGCAAACTACCCGGCCCGACGTGCAATTGGTGATCATCCGTGCCACCGATGTGCCGACCTTCGTCGAATACGGTGCCGCCGACATGGGCATAGCCGGCAAAGACGTCTTGCTGGAACACGGCGCCGAAAGCCTATACGAACCGTTGGATTTAGGCATCGCCGGCTGCCGCTTGATGACGGCCGGCCCGGTCGACGCGCCGCCGGTCAAAGGCCGCCTGCGTGTCGCGACCAAATACGTCAAAACCGCGCAACGCTATTTCGCGGACAAGGGTATACAGGCCGAAATCATCAAGTTATACGGCTCGATGGAGCTTGCGCCCTTAGTCGGCTTGGCGGACTGCATCGTCGATTTGGTCGACACCGGCAACACCTTGAAAGCAAACGGTTTGGAACCGCGCGAGCTGATCACCAACATCACCTCGCGCCTGGTCGTCAACAAGGCCGCGATGAAAATGAAGCATCAAGCCATACAATCCTTGATAGACCAATTTGAAGACACCCTAGCGCAAAGGTAACACCATGACCCCGATCAAGATGCTTAGACTCGACAGTTCTTCCGCCGATTTCGACGCCCAGTTGAAGCAGCGTCTGGCCTGGGACGCCAGCGACGATCTGGAAATCCATAAACGGGTATTGGACATCATCGCCGACGTGCGTCGAAACGGCGATCGGGCCTTGATCGAATACACCAACCGTTTCGACGGCACGGCTTTTAAGGCCGGCGCGCAATTGGAACTGCCGAAAACCGCGCTGCAGCAAGCCCGGGATCGCTTGCCTGCCGAACAAGCCCATGCCCTGCAAACCGCCGCCGATCGGGTACGCGCCTATGCCGAGCATCAAAAAATGCAATCCTGGCAATTTACCGAAGCCGACGGCTCGCTGTTGGGCCAAAAAGTCACCGCGTTGGACAAAGCCGGCCTGTACGTACCCGGCGGCAAAGCGGCCTATCCGTCGTCGGTATTGATGAACGCGATTCCGGCGAAAGTCGCCGGCGTCGGCGAATTGATCATGGTCGTCCCCACTCCGCGCGGCGAAACCAATGCGATGGTATTGGCCGCCGCCCATATCGCCGGCGTCGACCGCGTGTTCACGATAGGCGGCGCCCAAGCCGTCGCGGCGCTGGCTTACGGTACCGAAACCGTGCCAGCCGTCGATAAAATCGTCGGCCCCGGCAATATCTACGTCGCGACCGCCAAAAAACTGGTGTTCGGCCAGGTCGGCATCGACATGATCGCCGGCCCGTCGGAGATATTGATCATCTGCGACGGCCAAACCAACCCGGATTGGATCGCAATGGATATGTTCTCTCAAGCCGAACACGACGAAAACGCTCAAGCGATTTTGATCAGCCACAGCGCCGAATTTTTGGATCAAGTCGAAACCGGCATCAACAAGCTGCTGCCCGACATGGAGCGCGCCGACATCATCCGCGCTTCGATGACCGGCCGCGGCGCCTTCATAAAGGTCGAGAACCTGTCGGAAGCCGCCGAAGTCGCCAACCGCATCGCGCCCGAGCATCTGGAACTATCGGTCGCCGACCCCGAAGATCTTTGCCGGCAAATCCGCAACGCCGGCGCGATTTTCATGGGCCGCTATACCGCCGAAGCCCTAGGCGATTACTGCGCCGGCCCCAACCACGTGCTGCCGACCTCCAGCACCGCCCGCTATTCGTCTCCATTGGGCGTCTACGATTTCCAAAAACGCAGCAGCTTGATCAATTGTTCCGCTGCCGGCGCCTCCGAACTCGGCAAAATAGCTTCGGTGTTGGCGAGGGGGGAAAGCTTGACGGCGCATGCTAGGTCGGCGGAGTACCGGATTTAGCAATTCCCACTATTGCAAAAGATAGAGCCGTCCCCTCTCCTTCCGGGGGCTATAGGGAATTTTGAATATGCGTCGCTGTCGCGACAAATTATTTAGAAATCGGTTCGCGGACCGACTTTAAAACAGCCGTCGCGGCTGCGGCCTAATGAAGATAAACAACTCACTAACCGTTCACTCACCACCGACCTCGTCCATATCGACTTGTCCCGACAGACGTCGGCGGACATGAGACCATGACATGCCTATAGCCAATAATGCGGAAAGGCTGATCAACGCAGTCCAACCGATGGCGCTGTTTGTGTCCGCGCTGATCAGTTTGTAGTCGTCGAGTAACCAAACCAGGGTTCCGATGAAAGCGGAGGCTAAAAATAGGCCGATCGGGCCGAGGGAGCGATAAGACGACCGAATCAGAATAAACCAACCAATCAACAGCACAACACCCGAAAAGGCATGCTCAGGACCGAACCCTGAATTGCCAATCGCGTCACTGACCCAGTGATAATATGAATGACCGCTGGGATTGAACGTCAAGAGAACAATCAGTACGGAACCAACAAATCGCGACGCAAAACTGAAAAAAGTGAATGATTTCATGATTGGGTTTCTCCGAAACGAACGCTATTACAGTACTGGAGCGTGCCGTGGTTAAGGTTGAATTCAGCCTAGGCCTGAAATATACACATCCTGCCGCGTAAATGGAATATCGATCGCTTAGATCGAAGTGTTCTTTGACCGCTCCGGATCATCCTGCTTTTTGTCCGCCGATGAGCGGTATCATTGACCGAAGACCCGGCTAATTTACGGATTTTGATTATCGGTTCGCCGGTCCAGGATCAAAGGCCCGGTAACACGAATTCTTGGTGATGTTGCTTGGTGAATATTGCCTCCCGGGATGGACACCTTTAGCCCAATTGCAAAGCCCTCAAACACGGCTATCCACCGGGCTGATCAGATGGCGCTTGCAGACCGATTGTGATTTTACCTAAACTATTCCGGTCCCCACCTCGTTTCCAGCATACGTTATGAAATCAAGCGCCAAAATCATCGCCGGCTTGGCCCTGATGGAATTGCTCGGTGCGTGCTCCGGTCACAAGCCCGACGCCAAAAGGCTAGACACCACCAGCGTTAAACCGCAGACTCAGGCCCGGACTACCCGGCCCCTTCCGGCTCCTTTTCTACCGCCGCCGCTCGGCCAGCGGACGGTGGAGAATATTTTGCAAATATACGGCACAAACGCGGCAAATAAACTGAAACCCTATTTCTCGAAGGCTAAGGTTTCTTATCCTCCGCGGGAAGCCACCTACATCGCCTTGAAACAGGAAAAGAGATTGGAGATATGGGCCAGAGACAGCGGCGAATTTCGGTTTATACGCAACTATGACATCCAGGCGGCCAGTGGAGTGAGCGGCCCGAAATTGCGCCAAGGGGATAAACAGGTGCCGGAAGGCATCTATCGTATCGCCGGACTGAATCCCAACAGCCATTACCACTTGTCGATGAAAATCAATTACCCGAACGAATTCGACCTTTTCCATGCCTGGCAGGAAGGTCGCACTAATCCTGGTTCGGATATTTTTATCCACGGCAGCGCCCGCTCCATCGGCTGTCTCGCCATGGGCGATGAAGCGATAGAACAACTTTTCGTCCTCACCGCGCAAGTGGGCGCCGAAAATGTGAAAGTCGTGATTGCCCCGCACGACCCCAGGGTCTACTCTTTGGAGGCTGACGCCACACTTCCGGAGTGGACTACGGAGCTTTATGCGATGATCTCCCGCGAAATTAATGCCCTTTCACCCGAGATGAAGTCCGCAATAATGGGCTTGTAGGGTTAATTTCGTTAAACGGCGTCGCGTTTTTCCAGTAAACAGCGTGCAGGAAATTCCATCGAACAGTAACATGTAATTTCAGCGAAACCACACCGATTCCACCGACGGATGCCGTTGGCTCAGTACGCACTATTATTTCTGCTCGGAGCGCAAGAAATCGAAATTGCTACAAAACCGCCACGCTCAAGTCCAGTCGAGAAGACATCCCGCGAATGGTTGCCGTTCAAGCTCACGACTCAAGCTGTCCTCGACACGTTCACAAGAGGCACGGTGCCGCTTCAACTAGCAGTAACTGAAACAGCAACTCACCAGACCCTAGCTCCACGGACATCCACAATGAAGCCGGAGGGTAAAGTTTATCCCGATCTATGGCGCCCTAAACAGAGTGGAACTATCGGGAATGCTGCCTATCGAACCGGCTTTGATCACGCAAACCGTAACCGGTCCATGTTTTTAGGAGACATAAATCATGAAGCATGTAGCTCGTACTTTTTATTGGGTTTCTGCATTAGGTTTGGGGTTCGCCAGCGTCCCTGTCGTTAATGCCGATGAAGCGGCGGCGAAATTTTCACGCCAAGTGTTGTTAAGCAAGCAGGCAGCGTTAACGTCCAAGGATGTTGAGACCAAAGTTATCCGTGTGCAATTTCCAAAGGGCTATAAAACGCCGTTACACACTCACGAAGGCCCTGGGCCACGCTATGTGCTCAAAGGGAAATTGAAAGTTGAAGATAGCGGTCAAACCACTGTGTTCGGACCGGGCGAAGTGTTTTGGGAAACCGGCGCTGAAATGACGGTAGAAAATGTCGGCAAAGGCGATGCCGAAATCATCATTTTCGAGATAGTTCCAACAAAATCTGACGCACGGTAGGTCAAATTGCGGTGGCTTTAGTTGACTCCGAATCCGCGGGGGAAATTACAGTTCGTCTATTTGTGCCGCCTTCAAGGAAACGGGCAAAAAAACCGGTTGCCGCAATCCCCGCGGCCACCGGCTTAATTTCACGTTTCCGCTATCGCGGTGTGGCGTAAATTTAGGCGCGCTAGTCAAACCAAACAGATCATATCCAGCCAAAGCGAAACAACATAAAACAAGGGACCTCGCCATCTGCAAAAGATGCCGATATCTGCGGCGTGCATGGTCCGACTGTGTATAAATCGGCCAATGCAAATCGTCCTTTTCGGTCAGTCCGTCATTTCCGCCCCGGGCTCTCCGGATGTTTCCGCGTCCGACGTTTCGGAGAAATTCGATTGGTGTTGATCGCTGAATAAGGCATATAGCCATCTAGTGCAGACCGCCAATAACGGCAGCGCAAAAACGGCTACCCATAGCAAGACTTGCAAACTTAAACCGCCGGCACTACTGTCCCAAACCGTTAAAGAGCTATTCAAGGAAATATTCGACGGCAACAAAAACGGGAACATAGAGATGCCGAAAGTCAACACTACCATGCATACGGTCAATGAACTTGCCAACATGGCCCGGTATGATTTATGCGCTCTTGCGAACCATATGGTAGCCGCCGCACCGATGAAAGCGAATGCGGGGATTACCCAAAGCACGGGCAAATGTTCATAGTTATCCAACCATAAACCTTCGCCGCGTTTGACGAATTTAGCCAATGGATTGGAAGCGTCGTTTGGCGACAGTTCCGAACTAATGTGATATCCCTCCAAACGGGTAATCCATAATCCGCTTAAGGCAAACAAAACCAAAAACAGTACGCCGGCACGAATAGCCATCCCTTTCGCATTTTGTTGAAGTTCGCCACGGGTTCGTGATTGTAAAAACACCGCGCCGTGCATTGCGAACAAAGCAATGGAGGTCAATGCGATTAAGACCGCAAATAGGTTGAACAAGCCCCGGAAGTCGCCCAAGAAGCGGATTTGCATATCGCTTTCTAAATGAAACGGTATGCCTTTCAACAAATTGCCTGCCAAAAGCCCAAACAGCGATGCCGGGATCAGCCCGCTTATGCCGATCGCTTTATTAACATAAAGCCGCGACTGATTGCTTCCAACGGTCTCGGGAAAATATAAGGCCAACGGCCGGAATAACATCGCCAACAACATCAACAGCAATACCGGATAAAAACTAGACAGCGATACCGCATACGCAATCGGCCAAGCCGCAAACATGATTGCCATTAATACGATGAGCCAGGCCATGTTGGCCAGACTGATTGGCGCCGCTTGTTTAATCAGATAGCGCCGCTCGTGCTCTGACTTGCCCAATATCGGCAATAACAAGGTAATGCCCAAAGACAATCCTTCCGACATCGCGAAAACGATCATGACCGCGCCAAGTATGCCCCACCAGATCAAACGCAAACTTTCTAGTTCGAATGGCATGCTTCATCCCCCCTTCATAGCAGCACTGCGACCCGATATCGCTTGCCGCATCAAAAACAGACCTGCTGCCGCAAGCAAAGCATAAGCCAGCGCGAATGCGGCTGTACTGACGATTAATTGGGTGACGGATTCCGATGAAACGCTTAAGAAGGTCGGCAATATACCTGAAATTGCCCAAGGTTGTTTTCCGACCTCGGCAACGATCCAGCCGAAGACACTGGCTATCCAGGGCAATGGTGCTGAATAAATAAACAGGTTAATTAGCGATTGCAGCAATTTTGCCTGGAAGCCGCCCCAAACAGCCAGCACAAATACCAACACGCTCGCCATGCCGCAGGCTATCATCAACCGGTATGCCCAGCGAATCAAACCGGGATACGCCGGTAAAACCGATTGCGCTGCCAGAGATATCTGTTTATCGCTGGCCCCGACGATCTGTTTGTGAATAGGCGTCAAAAACAAGGCGTAGCCCAAATCGGCTCTATAGCGTTCGAAATCCTTCAGCAAGCTCGGCGTCCTATCGCCGTCGCGTAGCCTTTCCAGTTGTTCGTAAGCCTTAATGCCGTTACGGACGCGAGCTTCCACCTCGGGCAACAAATTCCGGTCGGTTTCTCCGGAAATAGCGGCTTTTTTGGCATGTTGAACCATGTGATTTAAGTTTGGCGTGGCATCGCCGAAGCCGACCGTCACCAGAATTGCAACCAACCCCAATCCGGCCGATAGCCTGCAAGTCAGTAGTGCCATCCGGTCACTCGGATTACGCTTAAGAAAATAAGCGCTGATCGCGATTAGCGTCGCAGACGACATCGCGTAACTCGCCGCGACCGTGTGTACGTATTTTGCGATCACGGCGGGATTGCTCAAGACATGGTTAAAGTCACTCAATTCCATCCGATAGGACTCATAATTGAAAATTGCACCGACCGGGTTTTGCATCCAACCGTTGTCGAGTAAAATCCAAAAAGCCGATGCATTCACTGCAATTGCGATCAACCAAGTCAAAAACAGATGCTGTTTGGGAGTGAATTTATCCCATCCGAACCAATACGGACCAAAAAGAACTGCCACCAGCAGAAAGCTGCTTATGACTTCAATCGCCAAAGGTAATGCGAATATATCGCCCACGAAATGCGAAAAATACGAGCCGTTCATGCCGAATTGGAAAATCACCAGCATACGGGTGATAAGGGCCAGTACGAAATTAATGGCGAATACCCTGCCCCAGAACTGTGCCATGGTTTTATAAACGACATCCCCTTTCCAGACATACGCCGTCTCCATCAATGCTAAGAACAAGGCTAATCCTAGCGTCAGCGGAATGAACAAAAAATGCAGCATCGCTGTTATCGCAAACTGCCAACGCGATAATTCGACAATGGTTTCGGAAATCATCCCTACCTCTTCAAGGTTAAAAGAGGGCCAATTATAGAGTTATTACCGCTTATTTAGCACCTAGATTCAGCCAATACCTGCATAGCTTGAAAACCTTGGAAAAAAGGGGCAGCTGCCGTTAGGCTATTGCAGACGCAGTGGGAAGCAGTCAATCGGCCATATCGACAGAACTAAGGCGTAACACAGGCCAACGTGCTTACCGTCACGCAAGACATTGGGAACCCCCCAAACTTTGATGCAAAATTACCGGCTAGCCGCCGCTGCTTAATAATATGCGCTTCAGAGCTGAATCCGCGGCATATTAACCCTGATGGCTATTAATAGAAATAATGATAGGGCCGACGCGTCGAAAAATGAGTATTTGCTGAACTAACTATTGGGTTTTGAGGCGGTCGTAATGATTCGGCTTGTCTGAGTCGCGCCCATGCCGTTAAACCGGAAACGCAGTCTGTGAGTTCAAAAGGGCATGATGAATAGAAACAGGGCCTTGCAGATACCATGCGATCCAGGCAATGCCGGCCCCCGGGACAGAATAAACGTATAACAGAAACCGGCAATGCTTTCTTCAAGGTAAAAACCCGCTGCCGTCCGTCGTCGATTTCGTTCCTGGTTACCGGTGGTTCCGGTTCCGGCTTAGCAAATCCGTTCGGCTGAAAACACACACCGAAAAAGACTGCCCTTTCCTAATTGGCTGTCTATTTCAAGTTTAGCGTCATGCCTCATTAGCACGTGTTTAACGATGGCAAGCCCCAAACCGGTTCCGGTGATTTTCTGTTTCCGCTTTACTTCTGCCCGATAAAAACGTTCGGTGATACGCGGAATATCGGCTGGAGAAATACCCTCCCCAAAATCTTCGACTTCAAGATAAAGAGAGCCGTTCGCATTTTGATGCCAGCCCACTTTGACCGGCGATCCGACAGGAGAATATTTCAACGCGTTGACCAGCAAATTGGTAAAAGCGCTTTGTAATTCTTGGGTATCGCCGTAAAGATTAGCATCGGTCGTGAGGTTCAATTCAATCCGACGCTCGTCTTTTTCCAGTAAATCACTTTCTTTGCATATTTGCTGAAGCAGATTCTGCATGTTGACGCATTCGTTCTTTTTTTCTTTGGTTTCCAGCCGGGTCAAGAGCAGCAAGTCGTCTATCAGATTTTGCATGCGTTCCGTCTGGGTCGCCATACTTGCAAATGACCGGGCGTAACTCGTCGGCAAGTCTTCCAATTCTTGCAGGGTTTCGACGTAACCTTTCAAAACCGTCAGCGGCGTGCGCAGTTCGTGCGACACATTGGCCACAAAATCCGTTCGCATCCGCTCCATTTTTTTGATTTGAGTAACGTCTTGTGCCAACAGCAATCGCATTCCGATACCGTAAGGAACGATACTGATTTGTAAAATGATGCCTTCGTTAACCGGCGATGGAATGCAAATCTTCTGGTGATAGTCGTTTGCTTTTAAATATTCGACGAACTGGGGATTTCTAACCAGATTGGGGATGCGTTGGCCCTTGTCGGATTTTTTCAGCCCTAAAACCTCACGTGCCGCTCGGTTGGTCCATTCGATTTCGGCGTGTTCACCCAATACGACGGCTGCGTCGGGCAGTGCGTCTGTCGATCGACGAAATCGTTCTATCATCCGACTAAGCTTTTTCTTGCGCTTTTTGTCGGTTTTTTTGATCTTCCAGATATGGTAATAGATGTCTTCCCAGATTCCTTTTCGATTTCGATTATCTCTGAAGGCGCCCTGACTCAACCAGCGTTCGAATTCGTTAACGGCCCGGGTTTGTTGAATCAGCATGAATGTTACGATGAGTAGTGACATCTCGCTGAGATGGCCGATAAAAACGCTCAATACCAACGCCAGCGATAGCAGGGCAATCGCCGTGCCAATCTCTTTTTTCCAGCGCTCCATCGTGATCAGCCGCCCATCGAAAAGCGGTAACCGAATCCTCGCACGGTTTGTATGAGCTCTTCACGACCGAATTCCGCCAATAATTTCCGTAAACGGCGAATGTGGACGTCAACCGTACGTTCTTCGATATACACACTGCGCCCCCAGACTTGGTCCAACAAGTGCGTAC
Organism: Methylomonas sp. MgM2; assembly: GCF_054172045.1. NCBI lineage: Bacteria > Pseudomonadati > Pseudomonadota > Gammaproteobacteria > Methylococcales > Methylococcaceae > Methylomonas > Methylomonas sp. MgM2. The sequence goes on from NZ_JBSYXO010000011.1 coordinate 45,520, forward strand.
GGCTATAAACTTTATCCGGGTTGCTCATAAAGAATTGCATCAACCTGAACTCGGTAGGACTCACATCCAAGGTTTTACCGCCAATGGTTAACCGATGCTGTTCGGCGTCCAGCGTCAGATCGCCGATGCTGAGTTGGCCGCTCTCGGTTAGCTTGCCGCTACGCCGCATCACTGCTTTGATACGCGCGACAAGTTCTTTAGGAGAAAAGGGCTTGGTCATATAATCGTCTGCGCCGATTTCCAAACCACGAATTTTGTCTTCTTCTTCGCCCCTTGCAGTCAATAAGATAATGGACAGGTCTTTATAGCTCGAGTCTTTTTTTAGACGCCTGGCCAATTCTACGCCGCTAATACCCGGAAGCATCCAATCCAAAACGATAAGATCGACGCGGTATTCGGCTAGCACAGCCAATGCTTCCTCAGCGCTAGCGACCGCCGAAACCTGTAAATCGGCCTGTTCCAATACCATTACCAGCATGTCCCTGATGTCATCTTCATCTTCCACAACCAGGATATTCAATTTCGACATGATCATTATTTATTTAGCCAAATTAACCCGGAAATTTATCAATGCCATATTACCTTTTTATGACAATCAGAAACTCGGCCCGCCAAAACGAGCAGAAACGATTAGCAAAATATTTCGAATCGCAAAGCCTGTGAAAATTGCGCAAACTTGAACTTTAAAAAACTAGTGCATTGCATTCAAATCCGCAATGGCATCCACAACTAGACCGGTGCCGACCGCTATCATCAAGATATCCGACGCGACGCGGACAAAACGATATCCTGGCGGTGGGTAGCCTATTTGGTCCATTTGCCTGATCACCCTATCGGGCAAATCGTAGAACACCACGTCCCTTGGCAACGGCTGTCCGATCGTCCACCGCTTGGCTTGGCCCGGCGGCAAACAACCATTATGTTTTTTTGCTAAACCCGGCGGGCAATGACCACGGCGAAACTCGTCGACAAAATAATCATGGATAATAGCGCGATGCCTATCATTGAAGTAACGTTCGTTTGCGTAATGATCATAACGGCTATCGCGGGACGTATGCGTTTTTTCGTGAGGCGGTTTATGTTTGCTGTTTCCGGCATTCGGCGGCTTATCGGCGAAACCAGGTGAAGCACATAATGTAGCCATCAACGCAACAAACAAGCGGCGCCGAAAACTCGTATTGAAGCCATCCATAAATACCTCCTAGGTATAGTCGAATCTAAATGCTACCAGGTATTGATTCGAAAATCGGCATCAGTCCGTCACGGAACAAAACGGTCAGAATGAAAGGGGTCGGCTTAGCTTGATGAAAATGAATCCACAAGGCCGCAATCAGTTGACTACGACCTTTGGAATGAGGCCTTACTGTTTTGGAGACCGAATTGTAATATCTGCGTTTGATTCGAGATGATTCAACATAGCCTCAAACTGCGCACGGCCAAACGCGATTGCCATATTTTTTTCGATCATGGTCTGCTTGGTTTTGTCGGCGTCAGTCATCGTGCCTTCTGTCACGTTATTTATACTGGCGACGATCTTATCCCCCGATATCTCATCGATCACCACGACACTGGGGCGGTTAGCTTGTGGCTTGGGCGCCCGAAAAATCGCTTGCCTGATAGTTTGATCGACATCCGGACTCATACGAGTTAGGCCGATGAGCTTCTTAACCGTTAAACCGGAGGTTTTTGCTATGTCTTCCATAGCCTTACCTGTCTCCAACTCATTCTTGATTTTGCCGGCAGTTTCATTAGCCTGCCGTTCTGCTTTTTCTTTCTGCAAAGCCGCAATAACTTGATTTTTGACCTCATCGAGCGCTTTAACCGCGGCTGGCGAATGAGTTTGCATTCTCAATACCACTAACTTGTCGCCCTCGATCTCAACGGGTTCGCTATTATTGCCTTTCAAAACATCTTCTGAAAAAGCGGCCAGACGGACTTTTTCCTCGGCCGCGATGCCTTCGCCGACATTACGCGTAAACAGGGGTGTTTTCTTAATTTCGGCACCTAATAAGTTCGCGGCGGCCTCCAGGCTATCGGGGCTTTCGTAGCTCACCTCGCTTAGTTTTTCGCCTAATTCGTTAAAGCGATTTTCCGCTTGGACTTTTTTATAGGCCTTGGTTAATTCCGGCTTCACTTCGTCAAACGACTTGACTTCACCCGGAATCAGCTCGGTTACTTTGATCAGGTGATAACCAAACGCAGATTTAACCGGTTCAGACACTTCGCCAAGTTTTAACTTGCCGGCGGCATCCTCGAAGTCTTTTTCCATTACACCAACATTAAATAACCCCAGATCACCACCGTTTTTGGCAGTCAGTTTATCGTCCGACACCTCAGCCGCTAAAGCCGCAAAATCTTTAGTTTGCAACTCCTGCCTGGCCTTCAACGCTCTTTGCACGGCTTGTTCGGGGTTCTCTTTGTCAAACGCAAACAAAATATGACTGATCTTGCGCCTTTCCGGTGTCGTAAACTGGGCCTTTTGTTCATCGTAATAGGCTTTTAGTTGTTCATCTGAGGCATTGACGTCTTTGGCGAGATCATCCAAGGACAACTCGACGTATTCGACACTTACTTGTTCATCTGTCTGATAGGCGTCTTGATGTTGTTGATAATAAGCGGAGATCTCGTCGTCGGAAGGGATGTCCGAAGACGGTTTTAAGGAAACGGTCAGATATTCCACGTCGCGAGTCTGATTTTGAATTTTGAAGAATTCGTCAACTTCCGCTTTTGTAACAAACCCGCTATCGACAATAGCGCGTTGCACCTGTTCCATGATCAAGGCTTTCTTAATTCGGCTGACAAATTCATCTGAAGACATGCCTTGCGAACCGAGTAAGGTTTGATATTGAGTCTTATCGAATTTGCCGTCTTTCTGAAAATATTCCAACGACTGAATAAAGGCTCTCGCTGTTTCGTTGGTGATCACGAGGTCCTGGTTTTGAGCGTATTGCAAGAGCACTTCGTCACGAACCAACTTCTGCAAGGCTTGCTTTTTCAGGGCCTCCTCGTCGAATTTCGTACCGGCAAGATTTTGAGCGAATTGTTGATAGGCTCTGGCCACATCATTCTGAAAGAATTCCTTATCTCCTACGGTAACCACAGGAGCTTCCTTGCCTCCTCCCAGATAATTTTGGATCCCCCATAAGCCAAACAGCACACAAATCAACACTAATATGATCGATGCGAAAACACCCTGCACCTTTTCTCTAATCTCTAATAGCATAACCCTGTCCTAAACAGCATTTCGCCTGATGATTCAGGCACAAATTAACACGCAAAAAAAAACCTCGAGCCATACGGCCCGAGGTTTCTGTTTTGGCGGAGCGGACGGGGCTCGAACCCGCGACCCCCGGCGTGACAGGCCGGTATTCTAACCAACTGAACTACCGCTCCTAAGTCTGGTGGGTGCTGAGGGGTTCGAACCCCCGACCCTCGCCTTGTAAGGGCGATGCTCTCCCAGCTGAGCTAAGCACCCGACTAAAGAGACGCTAGTTTACAGCATCTTTTAAAGATTTGCCAGCTTTAAATGAAGGAATTTTTGCTGCCTTGATAGTGATCTCTTCACCTGTTTGCGGATTACGACCTTTACGCTCTGCTCTTTCTTTAACCTCGAAAGTTCCAAAACCAACCAAGGCTACTGAATCGCCTTTCTTTAACGCTTCTTCAACAGACTTGATAAAACCATCCAAAGCACGTCCGGCATCGGCCTTAGTCAATTGCGATGCTGCAGCAATAGCATCAATCAGTTCCGATTTATTCATTTATTTCCCCTTAGGTGTTGTTTTTTAAATTAAACGCAAGCAAACAAGCGATATGATAGGCGCTAACAGGCCGGAAACCGCCGCCATTGAACGCCACCTTCTTTGTTAGAAGGTGGAACTTTATATCAACGGAAAACAAGCCATGTCAAGCATAGAAGTGGCTACAAGCCCCGAAATCTAAGGTTTAGCAAAATAAACCCTAGTTTTAGTGGGCAAGTACCGTTTGGTGTTTACTCTCATTTTTTCCATTGGGCGCATCGGATCGATTGGTTTCGCCCACCTCAACAGGAATAGGCATCTGCTGTAATGCGATCTCTAACACTTCGTCTATCCAACGCACGCATTTAATCGTTAGATTAGCCTTGACGTTATCGGGTATTTCAGTCAAATCCTTCTCGTTTTCCGAAGGAATCACCACCGTCGTAATTCCACCGCGGTGGGCCGCCAATAACTTCTCCTTCAAACCACCGATTGGCAACACCTCGCCGCGCAGTGTTATTTCTCCCGTCATGGCCACATCCGCTCTAACCGGAATCTTAGTCAACGCCGAAATGATCGCTGTGCACATGCCTATGCCAGCACTTGGACCATCCTTAGGCGTAGCCCCTTCCGGCACGTGAATATGGATATCGCTTTTTTGGAATACTTCACTATCTATACCCAGTACATTGGCGCGGCTTCTGACTACGGTCACGGCGGCGTCGATCGACTCTTTCATAACATCGCCCAACTTACCGGTCGCCTGCTGCTTGCCTTTACCCGGCATCACGGCGGTTTCTATAGTCAATAGCTCGCCGCCGACTTCGGTCCAAGCCAAGCCCGTGACTTGTCCGACCTGATCCTTATCTTCGGCCATGCCATAATCGAAGCGACGAACGCCTAGGTATTTGTCCAGGTTTTCTTTATTGATGCAGATTTTGCCCTTGTCTTTCTGCAGCAATAAATCCTTGACAACTTTGCGGCAGATTTTCGAGATTTCCCGCTCCAGGCCGCGTACGCCCGCCTCACGGGTATAATATCGAATAATATCGATCACCGCGGCTTCCGAAATATCGATTTCCGCCTCTTTCAAGCCATTGTTCTTGATCTGTTTAGGAAGTAGAAAACGCGTGGCAATGTTGACTTTTTCGTCTTCCGTATAACCGGCCAGACGAATGATTTCCATCCTGTCCATTAACGGCGCCGGTATATTTAGCGTATTCGCAGTCGCCACGAACATTACGTCCGACAAATCAAAATCGACCTCCAAATAATGGTCGGCAAACGTATGGTTTTGTTCGGGATCGAGTACTTCCAGCAACGCAGAAGCCGGGTCGCCGCGGAAATCGGCAGCCATCTTGTCTATCTCATCCAACAAAAACATAGGGTTACGTGTTTTGATTTTGGCTAAATTCTGCAAAATCTTACCCGGCATTGAACCGATATAGGTTCGCCTATGGCCGCGGATCTCCGCCTCGTCTCTAACGCCACCCAAGGCCATACGGATGTATTTACGATTAGTTGCGCGCGCTATTGACTGGCCCAGCGAAGTCTTTCCAACGCCCGGCGGCCCCACCAGACATAAAATCGGTCCTTTCAGTTGTTTGACCCGCTGCTGAACGGCAAGGTATTCCAAAATCCTTTCCTTGACCTTCTCCAATCCATAGTGCTCCTCTTCCAACACCTGCTCGGCAACTTTTAGGTCGTGCCTCACTTTGGTTTTCTTTTTCCACGGCACGCTGACCATCCAATCGATATAATTGCGTACGACGGTCGCTTCCGCGGACATTGGCGACATCATTTTCAATTTATTCAATTCCGCCATAGCCTTGGTCTTTGCCTCTGCAGACATGCCGGCGGCCTGGATTTTCTTTTCCAGCTCTTCTACTTCGTTGGCGGCTTCGTCCATTTCGCCTAACTCTTTCTGAATGGCCTTCATCTGCTCATTCAGGTAGTATTCGCGCTGATTTTTTTCCATTTGTTTTTTGACGCGGCCCCGGATTTTCTTTTCCATTTCCAGAATGTCGACTTCGCCTTCCATCAGCGTCATCAAACTTTCCAAGCGTTTGACGACGTCGACCATTTCCAGCATGTTTTGTTTTTCCTCAACCTTCAAGGACATATGCGCGGCCATGGTATCAGCCAATCGGCCGGGCTCATCGATGCCCGACAAGGAATTCAAAACTTCCGGCGGAATTTTATTGTTCAGCTTCACATACTGATCAAAAGAGTTAATCGCTGTTCGCTGCAGCACTTCCAACTCTTGTTCGTCGATAGACAATTCGTCAGCCAATTCCAGCACATCCGCTACGCAATAGCCTTCATATTCGTGAAATTCGATGACAGAGCAGCGTTGAGTGCCTTCAACCAGCACTTTAACCGTGCCGTCGGGAAGTTTCAGCAATTGCAAGATATTGGCGAGCGTTCCAACTTTATACAAATCATCAAATTCGGGCTCGTCTATGTCGGCCTGCTTTTGCGCGATTAACAACACCTGTTTGTCTTGTTTAATAGCGGCATCCAAAGCATCAATCGACATGCCTCTGCCGACAAACAGCGGAATCACCATGTGCGGATACACCACCACATCCCGCAGGGGCAGAACAGGAATAAGCTCATCTTTGTTTTTTACGTGCGTCATTGATAGATGTCCTTCAGCAGGAATACGTTAATTGCCATCCTATATGAGGGCGATAAAGAAGAAAACAAGTTATTTGCAAAGCTTCGGCCAAAAAAAAGGGAGTTTGAACACAAACTCCCTTTTTTTCAATCGGTTGAAAATCAATGTTTATGAATCAGAAACAGCTCGTTTCAAATCGCTCTCATAAACCAGGATCGGTTCGGATTGACCGTTGATAACACTTTCGTCAATGACTACTTTAGCGATATTATCGCTCGACGGCAATTCATACATGGTATCCAGCAATACGTTTTCTACGATGGTTCTCAATCCACGCGCGCCCGTTTTTCTTTCCATCGATTTGCGCGCGATCGCCGCTAGAGAATCATCTCGAAATTCCAATTCGGCGCCTTCCATTTCAAACAAATGCCTATATTGTTTGATCAATGCGTTTTTAGGCTGGGTCAAAATTTCGATCAACGCAGCCTCGTCTAATTCATCCAACGTCGCCACAACGGGTAAGCGTCCGACGAACTCCGGAATCAGCCCATATTTGATTAAATCCTCCGCCCGCACATCGGCGAAAATCTCACCGACATTTTCATTCTGGTCTTTGGCTTTAACTTCAGCAGAAAAACCGATGCCGCCTTTTTCGGTACGGTTTTTGATGACTTTATCCAAGCCCGCAAAAGCGCCCCCGACAATGAAAAGTATGTTGGCCGTATTGACCTGCAAAAATTCCTGCTGCGGATGCTTGCGCCCACCTTGCGGAGGCACCGACGCGACGGTGCCCTCTATTAGTTTCAGGAGCGCTTGCTGCACACCCTCGCCCGATACGTCCCGGGTAATCGACGGATTGTCGGATTTGCGGGAAATTTTGTCGATTTCGTCGATATAGACGATACCGGTCTCTGCCTTATCCACATCGTAGTCGCATTTCTGCAGGATTTTTTGAATGATATTTTCGACGTCTTCACCAACATAGCCTGCTTCGGTAAGCGTCGTCGCGTCCGCGATAGTAAAAGGCACGTCGAGCAGACGCGCAAGCGTTTCCGCTAATAAGGTTTTTCCGGAACCGGTAGGGCCTATTAGCAAAATGTTACTTTTAGCTAACTCGACATCGTTTTTTTTGCTATTGCTGCGTAAGCGTTTGTAGTGGTTATAGACCGCCACCGACAGAATTTTTTTTGCTCTTTCCTGGCCAATGACGTAATTATCCAGCTCCTGCTTAATTTCTTTTGGCTTAGGCAAGGCTCCATTACCTATCGCCTTTTCATCCTCTGACAATTCATCTCGAATAATGTCGTTACAAAGCTCAACACATTCGTCGCAAACATACACGGACGGCCCCGCGATCAACTTCCTGACTTCATTTTGACTTTTACCGCAAAAGGAACAGTAAAGAAGTTTCTCTTCGTCCTTACCTTTTTTGTCCTTACTCATAGACAGACCCCGAGGTAAACTATTTCTTCAATAGCTGAAGGATATATCAAAAAACTTAACTTTCACAGAAAATTCGCCGCCTAGCGGCGAATTTTCATGATTAGTTTAGACGTTACGACTGGATAGAACCTTGTCGATCAAACCATACTCGACGGCCTGTTCTGAACTAAGGAAATTATCCCTGTCGGTATCTTGTTGAATTTTCTCTAATGGCTGACCGGTATGGTGCGCTAGAATCTTGTTCAGCTTATCGCGGATAGACAAGATTTCTTTTGCATGTATAGCGATATCCGAAGCTTGGCCTTGAAAGCCCCCTAAAGGCTGGTGGATCATCACACGGGAATGCGGCAAGCAATAGCGTTTACCGGCTGCGCCGCCTGCTAGCAACAAAGCTCCCATGCTGGCCGCCTGACCGATACACATGGTACTCACATCGGGCTTTACGAACTGCATGGTGTCGTAAATAGACATACCCGCCGTTACAGAACCGCCGGGAGAATTGATATACAAATGAATATCTTTGTCCGGATTCTCCGACTCCAAAAACAGCAATTGCGCAACCACCAGGTTGGCCATGTAGTCTTCAACCTGGCCGACCAAGAAAATAACCCGCTCTTTCAGCAAGCGGGAATAAATGTCAAACGAACGCTCACCCCGCGCCGTTTGCTCCACCACAATTGGCACCAAACCGCCAGCGGCTTGGGGCTCCATACTATTCATGCCATTTCGATCGATCATTTAGTAGTTTCCTATGCTTGCTGTCGTTCCATGACGTCCTCAAAACCGACGTTTTGGTCGGTGACTCTAGCGCGCTCAACGACCCAAGCCACGGCTTGGTCTTCCAGCACCATTTGCCGGACATCGTTCAAGCGGCTATTATCCGCATAATACCAGTTAATGACCTCTTCTGGCTTCTCATAACTTTTGGCCAGATTCTCGATTACATCTCGCACCTTGTCGGCATCGGCTTTGAGCTCATTTTTCTGAATGATTTCACCCAAGATCAAACCCAAGGCAACGCGACGTTTTGCTTGAGTCTCGAACATTTCGCGCGGCAAATTCAAGTCTTCGACCTTTAAGCGCGCCTTGCTTGCGCGGTCGGCATAGGGCTTTATCAAGGCCTGAATTTCTTGGTCGATCAACGCATTAGGCAAGGTGATTTTGACATTTTCGTATAAGGCATCCATGACGTTGGTTTTCAACTTATTTTTCATGCCTTGTTCCAACTCTCTTTCCATGTTAGCTCTTACGTCGGCGCGGAAAGTATCGATATCGCCCTCGTCAACACCATACGCCTTGATGAAATCAGCATCCACCTCGGGTAATACAGGCTCTTCCACCCTAACCATTTCGATTTCGAACTCTGCCGCCTTTCCAGCTAACTTTTCGCTGTTGTATTTCTCGGGAAAAGTGATGTTAAAGCTTTTACTTTCCCCGGCGGACAGGCCCTTCAATTCATCCTCAAAACCGGGAATCATTTGCTTATCGCCGATCACTACGGCGTAGTTTTCAACTTTACCATCGGTAAAGTTCTCGCCTTCGGATACGCCGGAGAAGTGAATGGTGACTTTGTCACCCTCTTGCGAGGCGCGCTCAGCAACGTTCCAGGCTTTCTTTTGCTGTTTAAGCTTATCAATCATGTTCTCGACATCAGTATCGGTAACTGACGCGAGCGGGCGAAAGATTTCAAGCTCGTTAATCGTATCCAGAGTAACTTCCGGATACACCTCAAACTCTGCAACGTATTCAAACCCTTCGCTTTTATCGCTAGGAGTAATGTGAGGATGTCCTGCCGGAACCAATGCTTGCTGTTGCAACGCTTCGAAATAAGTCGATTGAATCAAGTCGCCGGCCACTTCGCTTTTTACACGCTCTCCGTATAGTTTTTTAACCATGCTGGTCGGCACTTTACCGGGACGAAAACCATCGACTTTTACTTCCCGAGCCAATTTTTTAAAGCGAGTCTCCATTTTTTCCTGAAGAACATTATCAGGAACACTAACAGTCATTTTTCGGCTTAATTCTGATGTCTTCTCGACAGAAACTTGCATTGGATTACCTCAAAAAATTAACAAAGAACGAATTGGATTTGGGGGACAGGCCAGCGGGATTCATGACTTTAACAAAGAAGAGATGCTGTATCGCTGCGAAAACGGAAAGAAATGGTGCGAGCGGAGAGACTCGAACTCTCACGGGGTTGCCACTGGAACCTAAATCCAGCGCGTCTACCAATTTCGCCACGCTCGCAACAAAAGAACATCCGATTATAATAAGACCTGTAAATAAACACAACCAAATTTAAATTTTCAGATATGAACATAAAATCACTAGCTTTTTCCTGCGGGATCTTGGCATTCATAGCCACACTGCCGATTCAAGCAAACCCAAACGGCAAGACTATGCAACCAGGCTCGGTAACATTCCCGGATAGTTACCAAATCAAAGTCGAGATTGCCGATACACACCAGCGCCGCAAAACAGGCCTAATGCATAGACCTAGTTTGCCGGAAAATAGCGGAATGTTATTTGTCTATCAAGATTCGGCTATCCGTGGCGTCTGGATGAAAAACACGCTTATTCCGCTTGACGTATTGTTTTTATCCGACAACGGCAAAGTGGTCTCAATGCTCCACAACTTGCAACCCTGCGGAAAAGAACCTTGCCCAATATCCGTATCGACGGAAAATGCGCGGTATATGCTCGAAGTGACCGCCGGCTCTATTGACAAGCATCATATCGGAATCGGCGACATGCTTCTGCTGGATTACGACTAAACCGACTTCTAAGCCTGCACCGCCGACATTTAGTTTCAAGAGGGGCCGTTAACGTCGCCGGGGTCTCCCTCGTACGGTGTTGCATATTTGCAGTCCTTTTGCGGACAAACCTTTTCCGTTCCTCGCCGCTTAGTAGTCTTTAATGTCAATATCGGCCAGCCGCAGTCGGGACAGCCTTCAGCGACCGGAGCGTCCCACAGAGCGTAATCGCACGTTGGATATTCGGAACACGAATAAAATATTTTGCCGCTGCGCGATTTGCGCTTCAGAAGCGTACCGTTCTTACATTTGGGACATGAGATACCCGTATCCTGGGGTTTTTCCAAAGGCTCAATATGCTTGCATTTCGGATAAGCACTACAACCAATGAACTTCCCGTAGCGGCCGGTCTTTATAACTAGCGGCGCCGAACATTTCGGGCAAACGCGCCCCTCCACAACTTCCGGTTCCATCCCTACCGCCGCATTATCATCACCCAAATTTCGCGTGTAAGAACAAGTCGGATAATTAGTGCACCCGATGAAACGTCCGTTTCTACCTAGGCGAATGGACAAAGGGCTTCCGCACTCAGGGCACTTTTCGTCTAGGCTTTCCTGCGTGACATCCTTGCGTTGCACGCTTTCATCTTTCTCACTGATCAGCTTGGTAAACGGCCTCCAGAAATCGTTCATTAGAGGAATCCAGTCCTTTTCGCCGCGAGCTACCGCATCCAAGTCGTCTTCGAGATGGGCGGTAAAACCGTAATCGACGTATTTGGTGAAGTGATCGGTTAGGAACTTATTGACGATGCGCCCTACATCGGTCGGATAAAAGCGCTTGTTTTCTATCGTCACGTATTCCCGATTCTGCAAGGTCGAAATGATCGTTGCGTAGGTCGACGGGCGTCCAATGCCGTATTCTTCCAAAGCCTTAACCAAACTGGCCTCGCTATAGCGCGGCGGCGGCTCGGTAAAATGCTGATTTGCTGAAATATCATGCAAAACCACCGGCCGTCCTTCTTCCATGACCGGTAACAGCCTATCCTGATCATCGGCAGCCTCCTTACTATCGTCCACTCCTTCCAGATACACCATCATAAAACCGGGATTGGTGACTGTAGAGCCTGTCGCCCGGAACACGTTTTTATCGCTACCGCAATTCAGGTCTATCGACACCACGGCTAATGTGGCATGTATCATCTGACAGGCCACCGTCCGCTTCCAAATCAAATCGTAAAGCTTGTACTGCTCGACCGTTAGCCGATCTTTAACTTGATCCGGCAAACGCTGAACGGAGGTCGGTCGAATGGCCTCATGCGCCTCTTGCGCATTTTTGGATTTCGTTTTGAACTGCCTGGGATCTTTTGGCGCGTTATCGGAGCCGTATTTCTCGGCAATCAACGCTCGAATGTCGGCAAGCGCTTCGTCGGAAAGGTTTACCGAGTCCGTACGCATATACGAAATCAAACCAACGATTTCGCCGCCAAGATCAATGCCTTCATACAACTGCTGAGCCACCATCATCGTACGTTTAGTGGTAAAACCTAATTTGCGCGCGGCTTCTTGCTGCAATGTGGACGTCGTAAACGGCGGCGCCGGATTTCTAATGCGTTGTTTTTTATCAATTTTAGCGACGATTAATTGACCATCGCCGGCCTCGAGCAGCGCTTCTTTTACTTGATTGGCTTTGGCTTCGTCCGTGATACTGAATTGACTCAGCTTTTCACCGTTAAAATGCGTCAACTTAGCCTTGAACGGCTGACCCTGCGCGCTGGCTTCCGCCGTATGCGACCAGTATTCTCGCGTCTTAAACGCCTCGATCTCCTGTTCTCGCTCAACGATCATCCTAAGTGCGGGGCTTTGCACGCGTCCGGCCGACAAGCCGCGGCGAATTTTTTTCCACAACAGCGGCGATAAGTTGAATCCCACCAAATAATCGAGCGCGCGCCGCGCCTGTTGGGCATTGACCAGTGTGGTAGACAATTCTGTGGGATGAGCGATTGCCTCGGTCACGGCTTTCTTGGTGATTTCATGGAACACCACGCGCCGCACCGGCTTTTCCTTCAACAGTTTTTTTTCTTTCAAATATTCGAAAACATGCCAGGAAATCGCTTCGCCTTCTCTATCCGGGTCGGTTGCCAAATATAAGGTATCGGCCGCTTTCAAGGCCTTTCCGATTTCCTGAAGATGACGCTGATTGCGTTCGATAACCTGATATTTCATTGCAAAACCGTGCTCGGGATCGACCGCGCCTTCCTTGGGAATCAGATCGCGAACATGGCCGTAAGACGCAAGCACCTGAAAATCCCTGCCCAGATACTTTTCGATGGTTTTACATTTTGCAGGCGACTCGACAATGACTAGACTTTTACCCATACTTTCCGTAGTTGAATCAATGTAAAGAGGTCGGAATCAGATCGTAAACGATGTCTTCCATACGTGAAAAAGCGGCGCTATCGCCCGGTTGACTCAGCAATACCATTAAGACGATCCATTTCAGTTTGTCGAGCGTAATACCTTCGTCTTTTAATGCCATGGCTCTATCAATCGCAATTTCCCTATTGGCGGCATTCAAAATGCCCGCATGCTCCAGGAACATTATAAAATCCCGGCATTCCAGATCAAAAACCGCTTTTTCATCCGCACTAAAAATCCGGAACGAGGCGGGCACCTTTGGCGTAATACTTTCGATTTCAGCCAATGATTCCAACCAATCGAACGCTTTGCTAACATCAGGCTGCTGAAATCCCGCCTCCAGCAATTCACTGGCGATCACATCGGTATCGGGATAGTTTTCGCTGTCTCCATCTAGATAGTTTTCAAATAAATAGATCAGCACGTCAAATAAATCTTCTTTCATTAGAGCCTTTATTGAATTCGGTAATAGCTACCGCCATCCGCAGCGGCGATGTAGCCTTGTAGTTCCAAAACCAACAGCATCGACGAAACAATTTCCACCGACAAACCGCTTTCTCGGACCAAATTATCAACCGTTATTGGGCTGTACGGAATCAATTTCAATAGATTTTGTTGCTCCAGGTCAAGCTCTGTCTGATTAATTTGAGTTTCAGTACCCTTATATATTTGATTATATTGTCCTAATTCTTCGAAAATATCCTCTACAGTTTCGACCAACTTGGCTCCCTGTCTTATTAATGCATTACATCCCCGCGCTAATGGATTATGGATGGAACCGGGAATGGCAAATACTTCGCGGTTTTGTTCCAGCGCCAATTTGGCGGTGATTAACGAACCGCTTTGTTGAGCAGCCTCCACTACCAGCAAACCCTGACATAGGCCGCTGATGATACGGTTGCGCCTAGGAAAATGCCCCGCCTTAGCGGAAGTACCGAGAGGAAATTCGGAAACCAGCGCCCCCTTTACGACAATATCGGTTGCCAACTGTTTGTGACGGGCCGGATAGACGCGATCCAGGCCGGTTCCCGCTACCGCAATAGTACAACCACCAACGGTCAAAGCCCCCTGGTGGCTCGCCGCATCTATACCCAGAGCCATACCGCTAGTAATGACAAACCCCGCCGCAGATAGCGCTTCCGCAAACTCAACCGCTGTCCTGACTCCTAACATAGACGGATTACGGCTACCCACCATGGCAATCTGAGGACGGCTCAATAATCCGGGGTCACCTTTGACAAATAAAATCGGCGGCGGATCAGTGATTTGCCGCAACTGTTCCGGATACGCTTCATCGTCCAGGATCAATAGATGATTCTCCGGCGATTCGAGCCACTGCAAATCTTGCTCTACTTGATCCCAAGGAGGATTTTGCAACTCATCGATAATTTTGTCGCTCAGACCAATTGCCGTCAGCGAAGAGCGAGAGGCGCGAAAAATATGCTCGATAGAAAAATGCTGGAGCAAGCGCTGGAAAGTTTGCGGCCCGACACCGGAAATACGCGCCAGTGCGAGCCAAAACTTAAGTTGAGGGTCTTGTGTTTTGATCAAATACAATAAATCAAGAAGAGTACGCCCCAAACCGCGCCATTTCAAGCGCGGTTTTCCATTTTATTTAAGGTGTCTTAACGATATCCAAAATATGAATAGCGTTTTTAGCCTTCATTACCAGCGCGTAACTCACGCGCTCGAAGGGGCGAAACACCAATATTTGTCCGGCCAATTCGTCCGGTAATTTTACGTCCTCCGGTGCGTCGTAATAATGCCGGTCGATAACGATTTGGCCTCTTTTATATATATCCAGAGTGTGTCCCGCTTCCAATCCGTCGGCGATACCTTTGTCGATCACCACGATATCATGTTGGCCAATCTGAGTGACGCCTCCCATGACGCGCAGGATGTTGCCTACTATGTGTTGCTCCGGCGGTCTTGGAAAATAATTCAGCGCAAGCCCGCTTTCGGCGCTCAACATCAAGCGGTCGCCGCGGCGCACTTCGCCATCCGATTTCATGATACGCAAAGTGGCAGGATCGCCCGGTTCTTCAATGATCGTATCCGCGATATATTTCGCCTCATAACCCAGAATTTCCTTGCTGTCGGGGCTAAGATAAGGCTTACCCTCCCGATACACGGTATAGGCAAGCCCTTCCGGGTTTTCAATCGAGCGCACATAAATACGATCGCCCGCGCCGGCTACTAAGTGCTCGTCGGCGATCTCAAGCACATAAGGCGAATTACCAATTTCTTCGGCTGACACTACTTTCGGCGAACTCAAAAACTGTGCAATCGCATCGCTCGGAATCATCGGAATAGCGTCTTTAGTGTCGGACACGCGAATGTGCGGGGTCAAATTGGGCTCTTGCACACCATCCCACTCTCGCGTCAGACTCAGACGCGGCTCGCCGTTGACGTAGGAAAAATACAGCGTGTCGCCAGGGTAGATCCAATGCGGATTTTTTATCTGTGGATTATTGCGCCACAATTCGGGCCATTGCCAAGGATGCTCAAGAAACTTACCCGAAATATCCCATAAGGTATCGCCTTTAACAACAGTGTATTGATCCGGGTGATTCGGATTAATTTTTAGCATATCAGCCGAAATAGAAGCACTAAAAAGCATGGGAATGATCAATCCCAGCATTGCACGTAAAGCCATATCGTAATTCCTGCCAGCCATAGGTAAGAGTCTGTGTGGGTTCAAAGTTTAGATGAATTCGGCTAGAAAGCTAGCACCCAGCTCGACACAATTCAGATTGTTAGATCAATGCAAAAGCCGCACGACTAATCAGCCAGGATCAAAACGCTTGAACTTTTTTCGAGACACCCAGCATAACAAGACTAAAGGGAAAATCGGTATTGTTAAAGACTAACACTGTCAGTGAATGTATAGTTAACGGGAAGAAGACAAAGTTAAGGCCTGATAGTCGATTAACCTAGCGCTTCGATCTTCACCCGCAAAGGATATTGTACTCATGAAAACCGACAGTCTTTTCTACCGTTTGTTTCAAGAATGGCCGCAGCTGGCGCTGGAGTTGCTGAAGCTGCCCTACAGTGGGGACAGCTATTGCTTTGTCTCGGAAGAAATCAAACAAACCGGCTTTAGAATCGACGGACTATTTAAACCCACCGACCCACTTTTAGAGCAGCCACTGATCTTTGCCGAAGTGCAATATCAACCCGACAGCGAACTCTATGGACGTCTCTTCAGTGAAATAACGTTGTATCTCTACCGGCAAAAACCGGCCAGCCCCTGGATAGCCATGGTGATATACCCCAGCCGAAGCACCGAAAAACTTGCCAGTATTGAATTCGAACCGTTTACCCACCTGCCGCAACTGCACAGAATCTATCTGGAAGACTATCAACAAGCTTCCGCAAAAAGCCCTGCGCAATCCTTGCTGAGCCTGATTGCCAGCCAAGACCGACAAGCCATCGAGCTTGCGCAAAAACTGGTAAAACAACGTATCATACACGGCATAGACATCCTTAACTTTGTCGAAACCGTCCTCGTTTACAAACTGCCGCAACTCACGCGAGAGGAGATAATAGCCATGTTAGCTCTAGAAGACATAGAACTGAAACAAACCCGGTTTTATCAGGAAATTGCCGAGGAAGAGCGGCGCGAAGGCAAGCTGGAAGGCAGGCTGGAAGGCAAACTGGAAGGGCGCAAAGAAGAAAGCATCGCCTTAGTCACCCGCCAGCTTCGCCGCAAATTCGGCTTGCAGCCGGAACTGGAAACGGCGCTGCAACGACTACCCGGTATGGACATAGCGACGCTGGAAGACTTGGCTGACGCATTGCTGGATTTTGCAAGCCTGGCTGACTTGCAAAACTGGCTTGCCGCTCAATCCTGACTGTGGAAAAACAGATAAAAGCCATGTTAGCTCTAGAAGACATAGAACTGAAACAAACCCGGTTTTATCAGGAAATTGCCGAGGATGAGCGGCGTGAAGGGAGGCTGGAAGGCAAACTGGAAGGGCGCAAAGAAGAAAGCATCGCCTTAGTCACCCGCCAGCTTCGCCGCAAATTCGGCTTGCAGCCGGAACTGGAAACGGCGCTGCAACGACTACCCGGTATGGACATAGCGACGCTGGAAGACCTGGCTGACGCATTGCTGGATTTTGCAAACCTGGCTGACTTGCAAAACTGGTTTGACATCCAATGAGCCGCGATCCCACTTTGGCTTCGATTCCCGGACGCGAATCGAAGCCAAATAGGCGAAAATGACCAAGCCTCGCCCTCTGGAGAATCGACCGCCAAACCCATGCTATACGCCCAAGACAACCGCGAATTTGAAATAAACGTGAAGATATCTCGAGTGACACGCCAACGCCCTCCGACAGAAAAGCCCAACAGCCCGCCTTCACCCAACCGGCCGATTACTGCTATGTTTAACCCGATATCGGCAGCCGGATAACATCATGACCGCCCGCCATGGCAAACCCAGTGATAATCCAACACCCGTTTCAATCCGATCATCGAAGCGCACCCCGCATTGACCCACTGCCACAAGCCCTGAAAAGCCTGAAACAAGGATCAACTACCCAGCTAATAACCAGCATTGCCGGCTTCAATGGCTCCAACCTTTTGGAAACATTGCTAAGCCACGACCAAAGCGTCATCGGCCTAGAGGGCAAATATTAGAAGTTGGCGTCAGAAATACCGAACTGGTATGCTTGGCTCAGGTTGAACAATCACTGAGTCTTGTTATACTGCCGCCATCAACTAAACCGGCTGTCTGTCGATTATCGAAAAATCACAGGAAAGAGCAATGGATAATGCAAAAATCATCAAAAAAAGCCAATTACCAAAGCTGATCTTTATCAATCGGCATTTCTATCCCGATCACTCCGCTACTAGCCAAATGCTAAGTGATTTGGCTTTTGGACTAGGCGAAATACAAACCGGACACAAAATCCAGATAGTTACTAGCCGGCAGCGTTATGACAATGCCTCGGCCAATTTACCAGCTTACGAAATGGTCGGAAACGTCCATGTTTACCGCATAGCAACAATCCGATTTGGAAGACAAAACCTTCTTGGCCGAGCGATCGATTACCTCAGTTTTTACATATCATTCTTTCTCGCATTAATCAAAATCGCATATAAAAGCGATACATTAATCGCGAAGACCGACCCGCCGCTGATTTCCATAATCGCCGCATTAGTCGCGAAATTGAAGCAAGCCCATCTGATTAGCTGGCAGCAAGAGTTATTTGCGGAACTCGCTGTCCAACTCGGCGTAAAAATAGTTATTTAACTACCCTACTACCAGCCTAAGCTCCGAGTGAAACCCTTAATCGTAAAAAATGTAACCATATTATTTAGTGGAACCATCCTCCAAAAGATAATCACCTTTGGAGCGCTTTTTTATTATACGAGAAATTTTTCTCCGGACGAGTTATCCATAATACCTATTTATTATTTAGTAACAAATTTATCGCACGTTTTTTTTGGATTTGGCATTCAAGCTTACATAATGAAGAAAATCCCAGCTCTCTTGTGTACAGATCAACTTTATGCTAAGGCACTGATCCGAAAAATTCTATTACTAGCTTATAGCTCCGGATTTCTATTTGGAATATGTTTCTTTTTAATATCATACACCCATAGCTTCACAAACGAATTAAGACTGCTGACAAAAACAGGTATATTAATGTTCTCAATTGGAGCAGCATTTGAGTGCATGAATGCTTCGCAAAGAGAAATATTATTGGCCGCAAAAAAAGTGAAAGCCATAACTTATTTGAATATCGGAAAAGCAATACTGTTGCCATCTTTAATATTAATTTTAAATCTAAATACCCGCGCAGATGAGATTGCAAGCGCTCTTTCAGTTGTCTCTTTCCTATCTTTTATTTTTACGCGATTCATGCAAGGCAACCTTGTAAAAGATATATCTCCATTACCTAATGTAAAACTTATTGAAATTATAAAGGAATCGTGGCCTTATTACCTGGAAAGCGGATTGATGTTACTTCGCAGGCAAGGAGACCAAATAGCCATTGCTACGTTCATGAGTACCGAATCACTAGGTATTTACTATGTTGCACAACGACTTGGTGAAATGATATGGTCGTTTGTTCAACAAATAGATGCGGTACTAACTCCAGAATTATCTCAAAAAGCGGCCGTTTCGAAAACTGCACTCAAAGATACGTTTGACTTATTAATCAGAAGCGCAATGTATATAAGCACGCCTATTGCGTTAATCTCGATTAGCTTAGTTCCAGTATACATACAAGTGGTAACCGACAACAATTATCAAAGCGCAAGTATTCCAGCCGCAATTCTATGTTTTAAAATAATCCCGGACATTATGCGAACAATCGTAATAGGTCGAACCGTACTTGTGTCCTGCTCATCGATAGCGCGGTTTAAAATGACTTTTTTTGAAACCATTGTTCTTGTTCCTCTATCTATAAGCGCGGCTATGAGTGGTGATATTAACCTGGTAGCCTTAGCGCCAATCACCAGTGCTATTATTTCGGGTATTTATGGCATATTTTTACTGAAGAAAAAAATAAACGCAAGATTTCCTATATCAGAAATATTCTTTCTCATTTCTTCATTTACGATCTCATTATATGCCTCTAACTACAAAATATGGATAAGTTCAAATCCTATATTAAATTCGATCGCGGCAATGACCGTGGCGCTATTTATATATATTATATTATTTGTAAACGTTGTTAACGTTAACGCTTTACGATTTTTATTTTGTAAGCTAGTGCCGAATAGATTAAATTTTATTATTGACATATTATTGCTCATGAGAATAAAAAACGGGGGACACAAATGAATAAGACCTCACAAATAGTTATAACGATACTATTATTAATTAATCCCATCAACGCATTATCTCTGTCAACTCTTAACAACAAGTTTATCAATACATTTCTAATTTACTTGGGCGGTGGGAAAAAATTAACTCCTATGGATTCAATTCCTGTATCGAATTTCGATCTAATTGTCGTAGACCGGTTTCGATATAAAAACATCACCGATAACACATGGACCACATTAAAAGCACATAACAAAGACTTAGCAATTCTGTTATATCAAAACGGCCCCCAAGTTTCAGATAACACCGACCACTTATCTCCCTACTATCTCAATAACATTGGAAGGTTAAATACGATAAATAGCAGTAATAGCGACAGCATAGACAAACACGAAGACTGGTTCTTAGTCAATAAAGTTGGCATGAGACTCCGAAGCACAGTAAATTATCACAGTTATCAGCTAGACTTTGGTAATCCAGAGTTTCAGCAATTCTGGCTTAATGCTACATCGGCCGACATAATAAACAGGCCTTGGAAAGCGGATGGACTAATGATAGACAATTGTGCAACCTTTAACACAAGCACATTAAAGAAAATGTTATACGTCCAGTCCGAGAAATATCCTGATGCAAGCTCTTGGGATATTGCATTAAATCAGTTCTTAGCTAAAGTAACTGAAGAATTACACAGCAAAGGCCAGTTAGTTATGCCAAATAGAACTAACTCTCGCCTTTCGACAGGAGAAAAAGCATGGATTGAGTTAGACAAATCGAAAAACCCTCCTGATATTGTTTTCGATGAGGGCGCTTTTGTAGTCAGTTGGGGGCGAGGTGATGCTCAGTTTTTCCCAATCGAAGACTGGCTAAGACAAATTAATTTACCTGAAAAAATACATAACTCTTCCATCGCTTATCTTAGCCACACCGACTTAAACGAAAATGAATCCGGATACGACTCGAAGGGTAATTCCGTAAACTTCAATCAAATCCTTCAATATGCATTAGGATCATATTTGCTAGCCAAGCGATCAACGCCGCCATTTACACTGTTTGGTTTTGATTACAATAGGCAAAATGGCGACTATAAAAGAATATCATGGCTTAATATATATAAAAACTTCGACTTTGGTAAGCCGCTCGGCAAAAACAAAAATATATCAATTAACATATACGCTAGAGAATTCGAACGTGGCTTTGTGTTCGTAAATCCCACATCCGAAAAAAACGATATAGACCACCACCCTGACTATCGATCAATAATTAAATTAAACCCAAATGGGACAATCGCAGAGGAGTCGCTCACCAATAAAGACAAAATCACGATTGAACCACACTCCTCTCTTTTTATTTCTAAAATTCACAAGTGAACAAGTACACATTCTTATTATGCGCACTATATATTGAATTGGTTCTTGAATCTGGAATACATCTAGAGAGTGCATTTAGCCAAGGACTCAGCTTTAAAAACATGATTCTTTACCTATTATTTTCTATGTCACTTACAGGTCTGTTTGGACCAGGAAAGATTCCCTCCAGCGCAAATGTAAGATCATGCAAAATAATATTGGTATTAATCGTCTTTTATGGCGCAATTTCCATAGCAATACCTTATCTAGAAAACACCCGTAAATTTAATTACCCAGAAGCCATAATTAGCATCAAGAATATATTGCTCGACAGCCTAGCCTGTTATATCGTTTTTTATTATTTTTATTTCTATAAAAATGGCGGCAGACCGCTAATTTTCATTATGGTTATAGTAATTGGCATTGCCGGATCGCTAACCGTATTAGATGGCATATCAAACTCAATAAGTTTGTTTGGGTTTGATGAACAAGAAAAAAATAGGCCTCGAGGCGCGTTTGGTGAGCCAAACCAAACTGCCCTGATATTTGCACTTTATACCCCGCTTATTACATCGTTTTTAATTTCTAAAACAAAATATAAGCTAATCTATCTTTGCTGCGCTTTCGCTGCAATATTAGCAATCATAATTACATCCTCACGAGGCGGGGTTCTGGCGCTGGCAATTGGTTTATTGACCTTTTTATTCTTAATAAGAAAGCACACGGGAACCGGATACAAAATACTTTTATCTATCAGCATACCTTTGTGCGGAATAATATTTTGGAATGTATTACCTGACAACTATACCGAATTAATTGTTCAACGCTTCTCTTTTCTCGGGGAGAAAAAAATAAACGTAACGCAAGCAAGCGCCGGAAGAACTTATTTATGGACTTTAGGTTATGAGATGTGGTTAAAAGCACCGATATTTGGTGCCGGCTGGACTGCATTTAAGAGCGCTACGGGATTGGCGGCACATAACACGTTTTTACAATATTTAATTGAACTGGGTGTAATTGGGGCATTTTTATTTATACTTTTTTGGTACAAAAGCTTTAAGTTCCTGTTGGAAGCGAGAAAGTTTTGTCATACAAATACCGATGCAATTATACTTTGCGGATTCGCTTCCGGCCTTGTAGCACTTATGGTAGGCCTCTTCTTCGTGAACTTATATAAACCATGGTTCTTTGCTTGGTCTTACATTGCTGTAGGCCACGCCTTCGCACATGAATTATCCATTAAAACAACATCATCAAAGCGAGCCAATGAAAATCGCATTTATAGACTTTCGAATACCTGAAATTATCAGAAACGAAAATACTGCCATCGGCGGCTGGCCAGTTGAACTTCTTAATTGGATAACAGGTTTAGAATTAAACTATATTGATATCTATTTGCTTACAGATGAACAGTCTGCGAATGAAAAACACAGCACATCTTTCAAAATGGTTGGCGCGTACGATCAAAAATACAAAGGCATAAAGTATATAAAATATATTTACTATATTATGCCGAAACTATTTTTTTGCATAAAAAGGCTTAAGCCAGATATATTCATTCAAGGCTGCGCCAGCCTCGATACAGGCCTTATCTCATTGATATGCAAGCTATTAAATGTGCCATTTTTATACCGTGTAGTAAGTGACTTGGATGTTGAAGAACAAAATCGATCGTTAAAACGCTATGAGCTAGTCTCGTTCCATCTCGGTTTAAAATTCGCTTGCGGATATATATGTCAAAACCAATATCAATATGACACTTTATCAAAAAGATACCCGTCAAAGCCGAATCTAAAACTATACAATCCTTTTTTTTGTAAAACGAATATTGAACCAAATAACAAACAAGCTCGGTCATATATCGCATGGGTCGGAAATTTTCGATGGCAGAAAAACTTACCGCTTCTTTATTTTTTGGCTAGCAGCATTGAGCATGTACGCTTCAAAGTTGCTGGAGCTCCTAACGCTAGAATGGATAAAAATACGCAATTAGCATATGACAAGCTAACGAAACTTCAAAATGTTGAATTTGTTGGTCACATTAATAACAGTAATATTTTAGATTTTTTAAACTCGGCGATCGCACTTGTAAACACCTCGGAAGTGGAAGGCTTTTCAAACACTTTTTTGGAAGCGTTTTCAGTCGGTACTCCTGTGATAACACGAGAAAAAGTCGATCCTGATCAAATAATTAAAAATAACAATCTCGGTTTTTCCGGTAGATCTGATTCCGACTTAATCACTGCAATTACCGAGTTTTGGGAGATGCCTTCAGAAGCGTATAGAGTAATTAGTCAAAACTGTTTTGATTATGTGCGCATTAAACACGATCCAAAAATCTTAAGCAACGAATTGATAAGTTTTATTTCGAAAATAAAAAACACATAACAGCTCACTCAATAATACTCCTTATGGCATTTTTTGTAATTGGCCTCCGCTATGAAAAACTTGTTATTTGTCACGCCGAGTCTTAGACCGGGCGGCGCTGAAAGACAGCTTGTAGAATTGATAAAAGGCTTGGATACCAGTATTTATAACATATTTATTATCACAGCCGAACGCAATGACAACGGATATTATCCTGTTATCGAAGCTCTCGGCATTCCGGTAACGTGCTTCGAGCGGCGTTTCAAATTTGATGCATCACCCATTTTCAAAACCATTTGTTTTATAGTAAAAAACGATATCGGCATTATTCACACGTTTCTTAACTTAGGGAGCCTAATTGGCATTCTTGCAGGAATAATCACCAACACACCGATTATTTGCTCGTCATTGCGTACAGCCAGAGACGAAAATATGATTTATTGGGCATGCAATCAATTTTTTTCCTATTTTTCTGACTTTTTTGTATCAAATTCAAAGATAGGATTCGATAATCGATTTGATAAGATGCGGAGAAATTTTTTTATTATACGTAACGGTGTTGATTTCAATAGATTTGTTAAAAATCAGGAAATTCAACAGCGAATAGCGACACAATTACAATTGAATCGATGGAGCTATAAAATAGGTATGATCGCTTCAATTAGCCCCAAAAAAGACCACGCCACGCTTATTAAAACTGCAAAACTGGTTTTGTCGCATTATCCGTCTGCTGTTTTTCTTTTAATCGGTGACGCGCCGGACTCCACTAAAACACAACTCGAAAATCATATCCATTCTCTAGGATTAGATGACAATATCTTAATAACAGGATTCCGTAGCGATGTAGATCAACTCATACAGTTACTGGATATCAGCATTTTATTGACCGCGGAAAAATTCGGAGAAGGTTCACCCAATGCAGTGATTGAGAGCATGGTCGCTGGCATACCGGTTATCGCCAGCAGAGGAGGCGGAACTGACGAGATCATAGAGGACCGAATAAATGGCATTTTGGTCGAACCGGCAAACCCGGAACAAGCGGCACTGGCTATTATATCTCTTATTGAAGACAATAGTTTTGCTAAAGAAATAGCGAAACGAGGCCAATTATTCGCTTGTGAGCATTACTCATTGGAACGATACGTAAACGACTACAACAATTTATACAAGAAAGCAGAAAAAATTAATTAATTTTAAAAACATAGGATAATATGTGTTTTCGCCGCTATCAAATTTAACTAACCGATAGTTATAAAATATTGAAAGGTCACTTGAAAATTATACAAGGTCGTTTTTTATTTATAGCCACGTATTGTTAATTTTTTAATAAAAGCAATGATAAAAGACATTCCTTTGCCATGATAAAAAGCCGCGCCGATTATTTATATTATATTGAAGCAGACCGAGTATCGCTTAATTGCGAGAAAACACTAAAGAACTACCTATTTAATGACATTTGGCGATTTCAAAGGTTGCTTCGTAAAACGGAATATTTGACCAATTGTAACTGTAACAAATTCCTACGTGCATTTGCGAAATACAGGCTTGTAAAGCTATCTGTGAAGTTAGGATTTACAATTCCTATTAACGTGTTTGGCCCAGGTTTATCAATTGCTCATCGAGGAACTATTGTCGTCAACAAAGGAGTAAGAGTCGGCGCTAATTGCCGCATACATGTGTGTGTCAACATAGGTGCACAAGCCGGCAGACCGGAACAAGTTCCTGTCATTGGAGATAACTGCTATATAGGGCCTGGAGCAAAAATATTTGGAGCCATAAGGTTAGCTAATGATATTTCAATCGGGGCAAATGCGGTTGTTAATAAAAGCTTCGAAGAGCCTGGAGTCACTGTTGCCGGCATTCCGGCAAAGATCATATCGAACTCTGGTTCACAAGATTTACACATTAAAGGTGCAAAGCTGTAGGCGTAAACTACGTAGTTAGATAGGTGCTGGCAACAGTTCAGTATTTATTTGCAATATCTGAACGCTTTTTGTCATACTTTGTGATAATTGCTGATTAACTTTTTGGTAGATGATAATTAATGTGCCTGTTTAAACATATCAACAACACGAATGATTAAGGTTTCTATAATATATCCAGCCGACCCAGTCGGAATAATTCCCGGTGGTATCGATACCTGTATTAGAGACATAATACGTTCCGCCCCGGCAGATTTCGAGTTTTCAATATTAGGTGCAACTACCGACCCTCTTTCGCGACCAGTTGGTAAATGGACTATCTGCAAAATAAGCGATAAACCCTTTAATTTTTTTCCGGTCCTTTGCCTAAAAAAACCTGGAAAACAATCATTTTTTCCAGCCATATTAAAGCACCTTATACCATTGCTATTAAAAAAACCAAGTCATAAATTCGATATATTGCAATTCCATAGAATCGAACCATTGATACCCTATATAAGTATCACTGCCCCGAAGTTTTGTATCATACATCAGAATATGAATGTAATAAAAAACGGTAACTCTGATATTCGGTGGAAGCACATACCAAGCATTTATTTTAAGTTAGAGAATTGGTTAATACCTCAGTTTAACCGTTTATATTGTGTCCATGAAAAAGGCGTTGCAAATTATAAAGCACGATTTCCGTCAATCTCGGATAGATTTGAATTTCTACCAACATGGATGAACCCTGATATTTTTTTTTATGCCGACACTCATCAAAAACTATTAATACGTAAAGAACTAAAAGAAAAATACGAAATACCTGAAAATGTCAAACTCGCCGTATTTGTCGGTAGAATAGATAGTCAAAAAAATCCATTAAGACTTATTAATGCTTTCCGCAATACGTTGGCAATACATGGAAATGCACATCTATTAATAATTGGCGATGGAGTATTAAAACAGCAAATTCAGGACGAAGCTAAACGTATTGGGATATCTCATGCGATAACGTTTACAGGGATAATGCCAAATCAATTAGTGGCAAGATATCTTCAAGGAAGCGATCTTCTTGTCCTTTCATCCGATTACGAAGGAATGCCCCGTTGCGTTTTAGAAGCATTAGGTTGCGGTATTCCCGTCGCCACCACTAACACTGGCGAGGTCGGTAAAATCGTCATACCCGGCGTCAACGGTCAAATTTCAAAGGATTTTAGCGTTGACGGTTTTTCTGATGCCTTAATTGATTGTTTTACAAATTTAGATATTTACAAGGGAGTACCTTGCTTAAATGCTGTTAAAAATTATATACCCGTTAGCGTTTTAAAACCGCTATTTCAAGCTTATCGGGAATCTGTAAAATAAACTTATGAATTCGACAATTAATATCTTGGGTTATTTGATTAGCAACTCGGGTTTAAAAAGAGACGCGGACCTTGCAATGCAAATTATAAATAGCGACGCTCAATCGCATTATATGGCTTGCGCCAATCCGCATTCGCTCGTCGAAGCAAAGTCGGACCGAAAATTCGCTGAGGCACTTCATCAGGCGGACATATTAACTCCCGACGGAGCAGGAATTTTACTTGCTGCAAGACTTTTGCATTTGCCTATGAGTGAAAGAGTAGCTGGCTCTGAATTTTTTCTTGAGGTTTTAAAACGATGTAATGCGCAAGGTAATGTCAGAATGTTTTTCCTTGGCTCCACTCAAGATGTCTTAGACAAATTAGTTAAGCGTGTAGCAAATGAATTTCAAAATATCGAGATCTGTGGCACCTACTCTCCTCCATTTAAACCGGAGTTTTCCGATATTGATAACAGTCTTATGGTATCGGTCATCAACAGCTCTAAAGCGAATATACTTTGGGTGGGTATGACTGCTCCCAAACAGGAGAAATGGATTTTAGCTAATAAAAATCGCTTGGATGTTAATTTCATAGGGGCAATAGGGGCTGTATTCGACTTCTATGCCGGCACAAAAAAGCGAGCGCCGCTATGGATGTGTCGTTTAGGATTGGAATGGCTTCCTCGGCTATTAAGAGAGCCCAGACGGCTTTGGAAGCGGAATTTTGTTTCTACGCCATTATTCTTGTGGGCAGTGATTAGACAAATGCTTTCTTGATTAATATTGTTAACTTTAAAACGAATGTAAAAAACAATCAGCGTAAGTAATTGGTCCATGACCGACACATGATTCAGCCAATTATTTTTTATCTGATTACTTACGAACCTCAGTTAACTTGAAAAAATTTAAACCAGTCATTATCAAATGGTTACAAAACAAATCCAGGCGTCGCTTCCAAGCATAATTACGTTTGCTTTGAAAGTTTTCAGATTTCCAGGTCTGAGATTTATTAATCCAAAACCAGAGCATCATGACTCGAGTAGGGAGCTTACTTGAACTAAGTTGACTCAAGGTTATAAGTAATCAGATATTTTTATCAATAGCCTCGGAATTATTCGTCTAGCCGATTAGAGCATCTCACAATGGACTTACAATTAAAAAATAAGAATGATCAAATATTCATAACTCTTGCGTCATGGGGCGCATCTCTTTTATTGATTTGCTTAGTATTTCACGAAAGCTTGACCGAAATGGTCAACATATGGGTCAACCAAGAAGAATACAGTCACGGATTTTTTATTCCGTTGATTAGCGTCTATTTAATCTGGGTTCGTCGCCAAGAACTTAGTTTTGTTAAAAATTTTCGCGCATCAATCTTAGGCTTAGTGATTCTGCTATTTGGCATGGCGTTGTTCGTGCTCGGCGGATTAGCAACCATCCAGGCATTTCAACACTATGCTTTTATCATAGCGGTGATAGGTGTTTTTACAGCTGCATTTGGCCTTAACGGACTAAAACGGTTTTGGGTACCTCTTCTATTTTTGGTATTCATGGTGCCTTTCCCGCAATTCTTTATCAACAACCTTTCCTCCAAACTGCAATTAATTTCCTCTTGGCTGGGCGTCGAGTTCATCCGCGCTTGCGACATCATGGTATATCTGGAAGGCAACGTGATCGACTTAGGCGGCTATAAATTGCAGGTTGTCGATGCTTGCAGCGGCTTACGTTATCTATTTCCGCTCGCTAGCTTATCATTCTTATGCGCGTACCTGTTTAAAGGCCCGTTCTGGCAAAAGGTATTGGTGTTTTTGTCCTCGATTCCGTTGACCATTTTCATGAACAGCTTCCGCATTGGCGTAATCGGTTTGCTGGTGAATATCTGGGGCACAGAAATGGCGGAAGGCTTTTTGCACGATTTCGAAGGCTGGGCCGTGTTCTTGTTGTGCATGGTTTTGCTGTTTATCGAGATGTGGTTGTTCTCACGCTTAAATGGCCAAAAAACCGGATTCTCCGAATTGGTGCAATTGCCTGAAGAGTGGTTTCTTAACGCCGGCAAAGCGCAAATGGGCTTTTATTTGAATAAGTCCGTATATGCAGTACTCGGCCTGATTGTCGCATTTGGCATCGCCGGACAATATGCTCGAGGCGGCGAGGAAATCATTCCGCAACGCAAGGCTTTCCTTAATTTCCCGATGCAGCTAGATGCATGGCAAGGGCGACGTGATTATATCGAGCAGAAATACATCGACACATTGAAATTGACCGATTACATTGTGGTCAATTACCTGGCTCCCGATACCAACGTTCCGGTTAATCTGTATTCCGCTTATTACGAGTCGCAACGTGAAGGCGCTTCGGTTCATTCGCCGCGTAGCTGCATTCCCGGCGACGGTTGGCAAATCACCAGCTTCGAACAACGCAGTTTTCCCGATTTGCGGATTCAAGGTACGCCTTTACAGATCAACAGGGCCGTCATCGAGAAAGGCGAGTATAAGCAACTTGTTTATTACTGGTTCCAACAACGTGGCCGCTCGATTACCGATGAGTATTTAATGAAGTGGTACTTGTTCTACGACGCTCTGACGATGCACAGAACCGACGGTGCGTTGGTTCGCTTGGTTACATCGCTGGATAAAGGCCAGAATATCGAGTTGGCGGACAAACGTTTGCAGGCGTTTATGCAAGATTTAGTTAAGGTCTTACCGGAATATCTACCCGGCAAGGAAATCGTTCCGGCTAAAGTTATTTTGCCCGATTAAGACTATATTTCCTGTCTAGAGGAGGACCGCAAAGGTTAAAGCCGTTTTTCCCTCCGCGAGAGAATGAAGTTTTTGACTATTACGCTGACCGCGTCAAAACGAGCGAAGCTAATTTTCCGCTCGGTATATCAGGTATAGCGATAGCGGCTTATACAGGCATTACGAAATGGAATTATTTTTAAGTTTTACTTTAGCCACCGTAATCAGCGTGCTGTTAATGCCGGTTTTGATTAAATCGGCGGGATATTTAGGCATGCTGGACGAGCCGGATGACCGTAAAGTCCATAAGCAATCCACTCCACGCTGCGGCGGACTAGGCTTATCGTTCGCAACCTTAGTCACAATCGCCATTCTTGCGCCATTTGCCGAACCGTTCAGCAGCCTATTGGTTGGCGGTTCCGTTATCGTATTATTCGGCTTATTGGACGATATATTCGAATTGAATTATAAATGGAAATTTTTCGGTCAATTCATTGCCGTCGTTTTTGTTTTATATAAGGGCATCTATTTGCGTTGCCTGCCATTCGCCGGCTTGGACGACGCGCCTTTATGGATCACCTATCCTTTGACGGTTATTTTTGTGGTTGGCGTTACCAATGCGGTTAACTTGTCGGACGGTTTAGACGGCTTGGCGGCAGGCGTTATGTTGATGACGTTGGCTGCAGTTGCCTTTTTCTCGAACCATGTCGGAGGAAAAGATCTGGCGTTAATTGCCTTAGCTTTAATCGGCGGTATTTTGGGGTTCCTACGATTTAACAGTCATCCGGCCGTCGTATTCATGGGCGACACCGGCAGCCAGTTTATCGGTTTTATGGCGGCATTTTTATGCATTTACTTAGTCGAAAATGTCTATATCACGCTAAACCCCGGTTTGCCGTTATTGTTGTTAGGTTTACCCGTTTTAGATACGGTAATGGTAATGGGGCAGCGCCTTTATATCGGCAAATCGCCGTTTGCTCCGGACAAAAGACACATCCATCATCGATTATTGGCGCATGGCTTCACGCATGCCGAAGCCGTCTCCTGCATTTACGCTACCCAAGCAATTTTTTTACTCGCCGCATTTACATTACGCTACCAAAGCGATTTTGCCGTTTTCGGTACCTATGTATTAATTTGCATTTTGATATTGGCATTTTTCTATTGGGCGGACCAGTCCGACTGGCAATTGCGGCCGGAAGTTAATTCCCATGACCGGCGCAGAAGCCTATTAAGACGCTTTGATTGGCTATATTGGGGAGCTCGACTTTATATAGAGTTTGCACTTTTGCTCTATTTATGCGCGATGATTTTGGTCATGTTTAAATCGATCAATTTATTTAACAAAGCGGAACTCTTTTTTTGGATCAGTTTAGGCTTATCCGTGTCGCTGGTTTTTTTATTGAATGCGCCATTAATTAAGTCGATCGTTAAGTTATGCATTTATATCACCGCGACTTTTTCAGGATTTATCTTAACCAGCGACCATTTAGATAATTCCTATATCGACCTGTCGGTTAATATTTATTTGACTTGCTTGATGCTGGTGATTTTTATAGGTATTAGAGTAACGCGCCGCAGCGTATTTTCATTTTCCACGCAGGATCTTTTAATTTCTTTTTTCGCAGTAGCAACAGTATTGTTATCCGATACCCACTTCCCGCTTATATTTTTATTCCGGCTTTTATGTCTTGCGTACGCTATCGAGTATTTATTTAACTTTCCATTAAGGCCTTACAGATTGCTCAAGCTCGCCGCGTTGATTTGCGGTTTCATGGTTTTCGCCTTCGTATTGCACAACTCCGAATTA
Organism: Methylomonas sp. MgM2; assembly: GCF_054172045.1. Classification (NCBI taxonomy): domain Bacteria; kingdom Pseudomonadati; phylum Pseudomonadota; class Gammaproteobacteria; order Methylococcales; family Methylococcaceae; genus Methylomonas; species Methylomonas sp. MgM2. The sequence goes on from NZ_JBSYXO010000011.1 coordinate 76,784, forward strand.
AACGTCAACGCGTTAAATTTTCAAGTCGATTCCAACAACACCGCATTGTTCGATTTGACCGGTAATTTCGCTTATTGAGGTTAATAATCGGAAACGCGGCGCCTAGGCATGATCGACTTCGACAAGACGAGCAGACCTAATATCGTCTAAAATCGCTCATATTTTTGCGTGCCTACGGAATATCCCACATGAGCGAAACATTCATTTCCAACAAACCCATCCCCTGTCGCGAACGACTGATCATGGCTTTGGACGTTCCGAGCATAGAGGAGGCCAAAGCATTGGTAGACGAGTTGGGCGACTCGGTCATTTTTTATAAGGTGGGCATGGAGTTATTTATGTCCGGCGATTATTTCGGCTTTATCGAATGGCTGAAATCGCGAAACAAAAAAGTGTTCGTCGATCTTAAGTTTTTCGATATTCCCGCCACCGTGGGCCGCGCCATCAAAGCCCTGAGCGGGAAAGGCGTCGACTTGGCCACGATACACGGCAACGATTCGATCATGGAAGCGGCGGCTCAAGCCAAAGGCAATTTGAAAGTATTGGCGGTAACCGCGTTAACGAGTCTGGATAGAGGGGATTTGGACGACTTGGGCTTTCATTGCGACGTTAAGGCGCTAGTATTGTCTCGGGCCAAACGGGCGCTACAAATCGGTTGTGACGGCATCGTTTCGTCGGGTCTGGAGGTGTCGATGATCCGTGAAGAATTAGGACAAAAATTGCTGGTGATCACACCCGGCATCCGCCCTGTGGACAACCGTGAAGACGATGATCAAAAACGTGCCGTCAGCGTGGAACAAGCCATTCGAAACGGCGCCGACTACATCGTGGTAGGAAGACCGATTCGGGATGCAGCCGACCGTAAAGTCATGGCGGAGACCATTCAAACCCAAATTGCCGAGCAATTTGCTTGATATCGACTATCGCTATCCGGGCTGCAATTTTATTCCTGAATAAAAACTGGGCATAATGTATGGTTTTGCAAGCCATGAACCGCTATCGATGAAAAAACTGCAAAGCATCTATCTGATTGGTCTGATGGGCGTCGGAAAAACCACCATCGGCAGACAGCTTGCGAAATCTCTGCGTTGGCCGTTTTACGATAGCGATAGAGTCATCGAAGACAGCATGGGCGTCGACATTCCGACCATTTTTTCCTATGAAGGTGAAGAAGGTTTCCGTTTAAGGGAACAAACTGTTATCCGGCAACTCACCGCGATCCCGGGCATCGTCATGGCGACCGGTGGCGGTTCCATACTCAAACCGGAAAATCGCGAAGCCTTGAAAAGCAACGGTTTTGTCGTATATCTGCAATGCTCTATAGACAAAATTTTATATAGAACCAGAAACGATACTCAGCGGCCGTTGTTGCGCACCGAAAACCCGCGCGAACGCTTGCAAACGCTGTTGACCCAGCGCGAACCGCTCTATTTGGAATGCGCGGACTTTAAAATCGATTCCGGTAACCTGCCCGGAAAAATCGTGGTAAAAACTATTTTGCAGCAATATCAAGCCGCACTGGAAAATCATGAAAGTATTGCAAGTTGAACTGAATGACGGTCGCAGCTACCCGATCTATATCGGCTCCGGGTTACTCGAGCAATCCGATCTAGTCAAGCGACACATCCGCTCTAAACAAGTGGCCATCGTTAGTAACGAAACGATTGCTCCTTTATATTTAGCAAAAATTCAAGCGGCTTTGACTGATTACCAAGTCGAAACCGTGATATTGCCGGACGGCGAGCAGTACAAAAACTTGCAATATCTCGAAAAAATTTTCGATCAACTGCTGGCGAAAAAATTTAGCCGAAACTCGACGTTGATTGCATTAGGGGGCGGCGTGGTCGGCGACATGGGCGGCTTCGCGGCCGCCTGTTATCAACGCGGCATCGCCTTCATCCAAATTCCGACCACATTGCTCGCTCAGGTGGATTCTTCCGTCGGCGGCAAAACCGGCGTCAATCACCCTTTGGGTAAAAACATGATCGGGGCCTTTTATCAGCCCCTGTGCGTCATCGCCGATGCCGACGTGCTCGACACGCTCGACGACAGGCAATTATCGGCCGGCCTGGCCGAAGTTATCAAGTACGGCCTGATCCGCGATCCGGATTTTCTAGGATGGCTGGAAGCGAACATGCCGGCATTATTGGCACGCGACAAAGAAGCCCTGGCATATGCGATCGAACGTTCCTGCATGAATAAGGCGCAAGTCGTCGGTGAAGATGAATTCGAATCCGGTGTGCGAGCCACGCTAAATTTAGGCCATACCTTCGGGCATGCCATCGAAACCGGCAGCGGATACGGCCATTATTTGCACGGAGAAGCGGTGGCAATCGGTACTTGTTTCGCCGCGGATTTGTCCCGCCGTCTCGGCTGGCTGAACGATGCCGACGTCGCCCGCACCGTTGCCTTGTTTAAAGCGGCTAATTTACCCGTCACCCCTCCGGCGGACATGGCTCCCGAGCAATATGTCGATTTGATGGCGGTCGACAAAAAAAATGTAGACGGAAAGATCCGTGTCATCCTGCTCGAAGCGCTAGGCAAGGCTTCTTTGCCGGTGAACGTCGAGCTAGCTCAACTGCAAGCGACTTTGACCGAATATGCCGGATAACGACGACCTAAGCTACGGTCGAATTACAAGACCTCCCCCATTTGGCGAAACAATACAATCGGGGCGCGCGTTACTGACGACGGACCGTTCGCAGAAATTGGATTTGCTGATTCATTTGCTGACGAATCTACGGCAATCGTTAATCGTTTGCGGGCCTGAGGGTATCGGAAAAACCACGCTGTTGAAGACTCTGCGGGCCAGCCGTGAAGAAGTCTGGCCGGTCTGCCTGTTACAGGGATCGTCCGCTTTGAGTTTCGAAACCGTCCTTACACTGTTGAGCCAATTTCTAAATTTGAACAGCGCCGTTACCGGCTTCGATCTCCAGTCGCTGAGGGCCTTGTGCGAAAGGCAAAAAGTCGTGCTGATGATTGACGATGCCGGCAATCTGGTTCCCGGTTTGATTGGAGAACTGATCGATTTTGCCGATTCATTGCCCGGCCTGCGCTTGGTTTTTGCGATGAATTATGACGAGTTTCAGCATAAGACCGATTCCGATCGAGCGGTCGACTCCTGCCATTTCATCGAATTGCCGCCCCTTAACCAGCGGCAATGTATGGAATATCTACAGAATTTGTCCGCCCGGCACGGCGCGATGTTATCGTTCGATGCCATTACCGACACACTGGTCGAACAGCTTTATCGCAAGACCCAAGGTATACCCGGAAAGATCCTCGCCGAGCTGCCTAAGGCCGGACAATCCCAAAGCAGGCATAACCGCAAACTCGGGTTCTGGCTAGGAGCGGGACTCATCGTGGGTGCTTTCGGATATATTGCGAAAGATTTGTTGCCGCCTCAAGGCGAAGAAACCGCAACCGAAGCCGTTAGCCAGACGCCCGGTCCCGTTTCCGGGCATGCAAGGAATTACGCCGATACAACCGTTCCGGCACCTGCGATCTACCAAGAAACCGAGCCGGGCATTGCAATCGAGACACAGAAGGAAGACAGATTGGCCATCGCCCCGGAGATACCCGAAACGTCCGGAGCCGACGACACCACGGACCAAAATATCGCAGTCGATATTCTGACCGAAACGCCGATAGAACCGGATGCAAAAACCGCAACAACGGCAACACCCAAAGTCGAGTTAGAAGCAACGGCAAGCCGGCCTGAAATCGGCTCGGCATCCGAACAAACCGAGCCCTCCGAGCCGGAGGCTTTGGAACCTGCAAAACCAATCGTTCAAGCAAAGCCGGCCGACTCCACTGCAGAACAGGCCCGGATGGAAACCGACCGCGGCGATACCGAATGGATCATGGCGCAGCCCGCCAATAATTACACGGTACAACTCATGGTGCTGTCATATAAAAAGTCGGTTGATCGCTTCATGCGCCAACATGCCGAATATCGGGATAACCTGAAGTACTACACCATAGGCAAGCGCGGCCAGGAAAAATATGTGTTGATTTTCGGCTCATTTCAATCGGCAACCGATGCCTTAAAAAGTAAATCGACTATGCCGGACGAATTTAATCAAGGCATAGTCAAACGCTTCAAATATATTCAAAAAGAAAGCCTTCGCCGCAAATAATGCTTATATCAAATAACTCCGCGGCCCCATTCTCCACGCCCAAGTCCGGAACCTTTTAGAGCAATGACACCATTAAAAAACGATTTATTTCTTCGAGCCCTTTTAAGACAGCCCATCGAGCGCACGCCGGTGTGGATGATGCGGCAGGCAGGACGCTATCTGCCTGAATACCGGGAAGTACGCGCAAAAGCAGGCAGCTTCATGCAACTGTGCACCAATCCCGAGCTAGCATGCGAGGTGACCCTACAACCCTTGGACCGCTTTAATTTCGATGCGGCGATTTTATTTTCCGACATTCTGACGATCCCCGACGCCATGGGGTTGGGCTTGTCCTTCGCCGAAGGAGAAGGCCCGCAGTTTGCGCATCCGGTTCGAACCGGTGCCGATGTCGCGAAATTACCGATTCCCGACCCTGAAGCGGAATTACGCTATGTCGTGGACGCCGTGCGTTTGATCAAAACCAATCTAAAGGGACGCGTGCCGTTAATCGGCTTTTCCGGCAGCCCTTGGACGTTGGCGACCTATATGGTCGAAGGCAAAAGCAGCAAAAATTTTCAGAAAGTCAAAGGCATGATGTTCGAGCAACCGCTGCTAATGCATCGGATGCTGGATACGTTAGCTCAATCCGTTGCCGCTTATCTGAATGCGCAAATCGCCGCAGGAGCCGATGCCGTAATGATTTTCGATACCTGGGGCGGTATGCTGAGTCACGACGACTATTTGGAATTCTCGTTACGATACGCCGCGCAAGTTCGACAACTGTTAAATACCACGCAGGACGACCGCAAGGTCCCGGCCGTGTTGTTCACCAAAGGCGGCGGGCTATGGCTGGAATCCATGGCGGAAACGGGATTTGATGCGCTAGGCCTGGATTGGCAAACCGACATCGGTCATGCCAGAGCCAGGGTGGGCAATAAAGTTGCATTACAGGGCAACATGGACCCCATCACTCTTTATGCGCCGCCCGAAGTGATTCGAGACAAAGTCGGCCATATTTTGCAAAGCTACGGTCGGGGCTCGGGGCACGTTTTTAACCTTGGGCACGGCATCTTGCCTGATATCGATCCGGAGCACGTCAAGGCTATGGTCGACGCAGTGCGCGAGTTAAGTCCGGGGTATCACGACTAAGTGTCAAAAAGATGGTGTTTGGTAAACGTCTTTTTGCTTAGCTTTAAGATTTTGGAGGGAATGCGGGTGTTTAAATCCGGCAGGATTTTAACTAAAGACATCCTGACACTGGAGCGGACGAAAAGCCGACAAAAAGATCAACGAATTGACGCTGGTTTCGCTTACAAACGGGACAAGTCGAAAGCTATGTTGCACTGGTTCGCTGCCGGGAAAAATTTGGATTGCTAAGCGCAACCCAAATTCACAGTGGCGGGTATGCCGATCAATAATCAGGTAATGACCGTCGGTTCGGTTCTACCCGTCCGTTGTTTAACCTCGCATAACTGTTCGGCGATATCGATCAAATCCGCTAACGCAAATTGCGCATCTTGATCGTGATCCCTCACATCTTTAGCGTAACGCTCCAGATAAATTCGTAACGTTGCTCCCACGGTACCCGTGCCCGATAAGCGGAATACGATGCGGGAACCGTTGGTAAAGCCGATACGAAGGCCCTGGTTACGGCTGATACTGTTATCGACGGGGTCGGTATAACTGAATTCATCGGCGAATTTGACGACATAATCGCCCCAACTTTTGCCTGGCAAACCGCTTAACTGGTCGCGCAAATGCCCGACTATTCCGTTCGCAATCTCGGCATCAACCGCTTCGTAATCATGTCGGCTATAAATGTCGCGTCCAAATTTCGCCCAATGTTCTCGAACGATATCTTCGACCGACTGACGCTTGCGCGCGATCAAATTCAACCAAAATAATACCGCCCAAAGGCCATCTTTTTCTCTGACATGATTAGAACCCGAACCGAAACTTTCTTCTCCACACAATGTGATCTTATCCGCGTCCAACAGGTTACCGAAAAACTTCCAGCCGGTTGGTGTCTCGTAACAAGGCAGGCTCAATTTGTCGGCGACCCGGTCGACGGCTTGACTGGTCGGCATAGAGCGCGCAACACCGCTAATGCCTTTGGCGTAGGCGGGAATCAACTTGGCGTTGGCCGCCATGATCGCTAAACTATCGCTTGGCGTCACAAAAATATTGGCACCCATGATCATGTTTCGGTCGCCGTCGCCGTCGGATGCGGCACCGAAGGCCGGCGGATTATGCCCGAACATGATGCTTGCCAGCTCGTGGGCATGCACCAGATTCGGATCAGGATGGCCGCCGCCGAAATCTTCCAGCGGCGTGGCGTTCAATACGGAACCGGACTCGGCACCCAATACGTCTTCGAGTATGTATTTGGCATAGGGTCCGGTGATGGCATGCATCGCATCAAAACGCAGGGTGATTAAACCCGCCGCTATACTTTGCTTGATCAAGTCGAAATCAAAAATCTTTGCCATCAATTCGGCGTAATCCGCGACAGGGTCTATGATTCGGATTTTTATGCCGTCGAGCTGTATCTCTCCGATCGTGTCAAGGTCGATATCATCGAATTCGGCAATGCGATAGGTATCGATGGTTTTGGTGTTCAGATACAAGGCGTCGGTGAATTTTTCCGGTGCAGGTCCGCCATTGTTAACGTTGTATTTAATCCCAAAATCTTCATCGGGACCGCCGGGGTTATGACTGGCCGAAAGAATAATACCGCCGAACGCATGATACTTTCGAATGATGTTTGACGCAGCCGGGGTAGACAGTAGGCCGCCTCGACCAATAATCAGCTCGCCAAAACCGTTAGCTGCCGCCATTTTTATGATCGTTTGAATCGCATTACGATTAAAATATCGGCCGTCGCCGCCTAAAACTAGAACTTTTCCTTGAAAATCTTCTAAACTATTGAAAATAGACTGGACAAAGTTCTGCAAATAGCCATTTTTTTGAAAAACTTTAACCTTTTTTCGTAAACCTGAAGTACCTGGTTTTTGATCATCGTAGGGCGTGGTTTTATTGGTTTTTATTTGCATGGTCTACCTTTAATGCGACATTTGAAAACTTTAACTTACACTAAAATCCAAATCTTTAACAGACTGAGAAGATATGATGATAAAGACGTTGATTCGTACTTTAATTTTATGTTCTTATCTAGCACCAAGTGTTAGTATTGCCGATCGTGATATTTGGCTGCTTATCGATACTCAAACCAGAAACCTCGAGATAAAAAAAGGTGAAAAAACACTCGAAGTGTTAGATCATGTAGTTATCGGGCGTAAAGGTGCTGGCACTAAACAGCACCGCGGCGACAACATTACGCCGCTAGGTAATTATCGGATTGGCTGGATAAACCAAAAGAGTTCATTTCGCAAATTTTTTGGATTAACGTATCCTAATAGGGAACACGCCGAAAAGGCGTTGCTGAGAGGGGCTATCGACCGAAAAACCTACGATGACATCGTATGGGCTGAATATGTTGGACAAGTGCCTCCTCAAAATACTGATTTAGGAGGCCAAATTGGTATACACGGTCTAGGCAGCGGCAGTTTGAGTGTTCATGAGGTTTTTGATTGGACACATGGCTGCATTGCTTTAACGAACGATCAAATCGATCGTCTAAGCCAGTACGTTGAAAAAGGAACGCTGGTAACGGTGAAATAGTATTGGAAAATTCCCAACAAATGTTGGAGAATTACCACCGTACGTTTGTTTTTGTCTTTTAACCACAATCAAGGGGAAAACCATGATGAAAGCTGTAAAATTATCCGCACTTGTTGCTGTTGCTGCTTTGGCTACCGGTTGCGCTACCAATGGTGATATCGAAAACCTGCAAGGTCAAATCGATTCATTGAAACCACAAGTTGCTGCCGCATCTGCTGATGCGGCATCTGCTAAAGCTGCCGCTGCTGAAGCATCTGCCAAAGCTGCCGCTGCTGAAGCTGCTGCAAACCGTGCTGCCCAATATGCTCAAGACACCAACAGCAAATTGGACCGCATGTTCGCAAGATCACAACACAAATAAGCATTATTTGTAGTTGCCTAAATTAAAGCCCGTGAGTCGAAAGACTCACGGGCTTTTTTATTGTCAGTTTTGCGCTGCTTGCTCCGTTTCGCGGGTAGGCCGCTCGTAAACGGCAATAGGCAATCCGGTAGGCTTAGCTAGAGCCGCTTTCAGTATCGAACCTTTAATGACCGGCATTTGCCCGCCATTAGCCTTTTGAATCAAGTCCAACGCTTTGTGTATTCTTTGCTCGAAAGTTGCCGGCGTTTCTTCCAGTTCCGGGTACACTTCGATATAAAGCGTGTCGTGGTGCCAACCCACTTTAATGGATTGGTTGATAATGTTTACGCCGGTTCCAACCTTGACGGCAGGGAAGAATCGTTCGATGTCTGCCGGATACATACGCATGCAGCCATGACTGACACGCATCCCGATCCCATTAGTTTTCTGCGTGCTATGAATCAAATAGCCAGGTATGCCTAAGCGAAAGGCGAACAAGCCCAATGGATTGTCGGGCCCGGGCGGATAGTAGGGCTCCAGCACGTCGCCCTCGGCCAAATGTTCTGCAATTATCGATGGCGGCGGCGTCCACGAAGGGTTTTCCATTTTGCCGGCAATCTGGGTTCTGCCGAGCGGGGTCTTCCAGTTATTTTCTCGGCCAATGCCAACCGCGTAAGTAACCACTTCGGCACTGTTCGGATAATAATAGATTCGCATCTCCGGCAAATTAACTACGATGCCTTGGCGCGGAGCATCAGGTAGTATGAAGCTGGTGGGAATTCGAACCGGCGTACCGGCACCGGGCAGCCAGCGATCAACCTTGGGGTTGGCCAGTACGATTTCGTCTTGCCCCAGATGGAACTTTACGGCGATATCGATTAACGTGTCTTCATATTTGGCGGCGACATATTTTGCCTTATGCGGCGGATCACCGATGATGCCGTCACCAGGGCGATCCGGTGCAGGCAGCGTCAATGCCGATGCGTAAGTCGTGACAAATGTTAAGATGGAAGATACCAGTATGCGTTTCATCAGGCGTTGGTTTCGGCGTTAAATAATTCAAGTAGACGAGGCAAGAACTGAGCAAGTTCCGCGCTCATTATGGAAAAATCGGCGTCAAACTGTTCGGCGTCGTCGAATGTTTCGATTTCGGCCGCTTGTTCTTGGATCAAATCTAAAAACTTTAACCGTTTGACCAAAAGATTTTCGTCTAGCACGCATGATAATCTATCGGCCCAAGTTACTGCCAACTTAATCACCTGTTTGCCATTATCGAGATGATTTTTGATTTCGGGCAACGCCAGATCATGCCGCTTGCAGCGAATAATGGCGCCCTCATCTTCGGGCGAACGCAATTCACATTCATCCTCGATCAAGATGTCATCCGGAGAATTATGATGCAATAACCAATCGGTCATAATTGGCGAAGCTTTTACCGATGCGCCAATGGGTACAACCGGTAACGAACCCAAACATTTACGCAATAGACTCAGTAGGTCTTCAGCCTTTTTGGGAGACGCCGCATCCACCACCAACCATCCCCTTTGGCTATCGATATACGCATACGTCTTGCGCGAAAACGAAAAGGCTCGGGGTAGCAGTTCAAAAATCAGTTCATCCTTGAGACGGGTGCGTTCTTTGCCGGTGACCTTACGTGCTTCCCGCTCTTCAATGTTCTCGACCTTTTCTTGCAACATTTCATTGATGACGGAGGCCGGAATGACTTTCTCCTCCTTTTTCCCGCAGACCATGAAGAACCCGTTATTTGCATGGACGAGTGCGTCTGAATATTTGCCTAACGGCGAAGTCCAGCCGAAACTAAATTCAGCATGCGCTTCACAAGGCCGGAACGGCTGCAACTGCAATTTTTGCAGCAAAGCATCTGCAGTCAGTGTAAAAGGTTCGGTAAAACGATAAACCGCGAGATTCTTAAACCACATGTGTCAACTCGATAAAAAACGCAGGATTATCGCAAATACAACGCAGAGTTAGAACTTTAGAGCCGAAAAAATGTTGAATTTTTAATCGTTGGTCAGAAGCTTATACACAATTTCTTATTGACTGTTCAAATAATAAGATACTTTGCATTCCGACTGAATCGATTCAAGTTGGATTAGTTATAACATAATGATTTTTATGAATAAATATCATTTTACAACCTTTATACAATTTATCTAATTTTCGAAAACTCCGAGGTGTTAACACTCGTTTCGACACTTTATCCACCGAGTTATCCACAAGCCCTGTGCACAACCTACTTAACTCGCAAAAAGAATAATTTAGACATCATTGTAGATTCATTTTTTAATATTTCGCGGCAAGTCTGCCCGTTTAAGCCTAAAGGTTTGTTAGAATGTCATTTGCTCTTTATTTCCTGTCTTAATTCCCCACTCCTTGAAATGGCGTAGCTATGGCAACTCTAGAAAACCTCATTCTCGGCGCGTTAGCAATTTTGTTATTACTGTGGATGCGGCCCGGGATAAAGTCAGCGCTTGCCAGGAGTAAAGAATCGCCGACCGATTGGTTAAGCGTCGCTTTGCCTCTCGGTATGGTTGTAATATTTGTGTTTTTTTTAATCGCAATGGTTTGAAATGATTGAAGAAGAATATTTCGACGACGAGGATGAGGAGATTGAGTACTACGCTATCCGCCCTAACAAAAGTCAGCTAAAAAGAGAAATAGCTGCCATTTTTGCGATGGCTGAAGAAATATGCGAACTAGCGCCCGCTCAAATCGCCGAGTTTCATTTGCCCGATGGAATTGAGGACTCATTATTGGATGCGGGAAAAATGGGCAAAAACGCCGCGCGTAAACGTCTATTAAAATATATTACGGCGCAGTTCAGGACTCTGGATACCGATGCCATAAAGGAAACGTTAGCGCGCATGAAGAATAAAAGCGCTCACGCAGTCAGACAGCATCATCAAGCGGAGCGGTGGCGTGACCTGTTACTCGAAGATGGCGGAAACCGCCAATTAACGCTTTTCATTGCCGAATATCCGGAAGCCGACAGCCAACGTTTGCGGCAGTTACAGCGCAACGCGCAAAAAGAACTGAAAGAAGACAAACCGCCCAAATCGTGCCGCCTGCTATACAGATATTTAAAAGAGCTGATTTCCGACCAATCGGGCTATCTGCAAAATTTAGAGACGGATAATCAGAACAATGATGAGGCCGAATAACTCTGTGTTTTAATAACTCAAATTGCGCATTTGCCTTAAAATCCAGTTCTGACGCTTCAATACATAAGGACTGGGGTTTTCGGCTTTCAGCATGGCCGGATTGGGCAATGTTGCCGCCAGCAGCGCGGACTGACGAGCCGAAAGCCGTTTGGCGGGAATCCGGAAATAGTGGCGGCTTGCCGCCTCGATGCCATACAAATGATCGCCGAACTCGGCAATATTTAGGTATATCTCCAAAATTCGATTTTTGCTCCATAGACATTCGATTAACAAGGTAAACCAAGCTTCGAGAGCTTTTCGAAAAAAGCTTTTCGAGGGAGTCAAAAATAAATTTTTTGCGACCTGTTGGCTTATAGTGCTGGCTCCGCGCAGTTTTCCACCTTTCATATTGTGTTTGTACGCCTTATAAATAGCGTCCAAGTCAAAGCCGTGGTGCTGATAAAAGCGCTGATCTTCCGCCGCGATCACTGCGACAAAAGCGTGTTTTGAAATTTGCGAGCGGCTCACCCATTGCTGATCGACAGCTCTATATTTCTTGCCCGAAACCAGATCATCGACATGATCATATAGCATGAAAGCCGAAGCGGGTGGCGAAACGAATCGAAACAAGCTCACTAGTGCGACCGAAGCTATCACCCCAAATAAAAAGCCATAAACAATGGTTCGCTTGATACGCGTTAGCACAGAATATTTGGGCTGTTTTTTAGACTGGCGTCGATTAGGCGACATATGGGAAAAGCAGCGAAGCTTGAAGTATTCAATTATTATCCCCGAAATGACGGGAAGCCGGTTAAAGCAATGCATCCTTTTAAATTACTGCGTCAAATAACACTATTTAAACCATTAAATAACACAGTTTTCATAACAAAATTCCAGGCATCATCCCGAAATTCCAGGAAAGTCGGCTCGACTGAAAATTGGCACGACTCTAGCTTTAAGAGGATAGGTGTCAGGGATTTTAAGTTCTCTCCCCCGTGAACATGGAAAATTACGATGCCAAGGAATCACCCCGGATAATCGCATAAGGAAAGCGCTTTTGTCCGGGCAGGGACGACCTTGCCCCCTCTTATAAAACGCTCGCCCAGCCAATCAGGCTAAAAGATTTTCTCTCGTGCCCGTACGGCGGTATCATCTGCCCTCACCCACCTTCCCATTGCACGTTGACAATAATGCAGACAACGAACAAAACCCGGTTGATTCTATTCAGCTTAGTTGCGGCGGCTTTAAGCTCAAAAAGCCATGCCAACGATAACGCGGCAGGCTGGTCGCACTTTGCTGCGCCTACGATCGGTTCCACGGCAGAAAGCGTTGGCACTTATTCTAACGGCTGCATCAGTGGAGCAGTGGCCTTGCCGTTATCCGGCACGGGCTATCAAGTTATGCGCATCTCGCGCAACCGCTTTTATGGCCATCCATCGCTGATTCGATTCATTCGACAACTAGGACAGGACGCTGTTGAAGAAGGACTGGGCACGCTATTAATCGGCGACTTAGGCCAACCGCGCGGAGGCCCGACTCCTAGCGGCCACCGCAGTCATCAAACAGGGCTGGACGCCGATATATGGTTCTTGGTATTAGATGAACGGAATAACCGTTTACTCAGTCAAAATGAACGCGAAAACTGGACGGCCCCTTCAATGCTCGACGCGACAACCGAGAATCTGGATTATCATCGATGGACACGGGCGCAAAAGAGGATCCTGCAAATCGCCGCAAGCAACCCGGACGTGGACCGTATTTTTGTCAACCCTACTATTAAGCGAGACCTGTGCAAACGGCGCGATGCCGCTTCGAAAGTATGGCTGCGGAAAATACGCCCCTGGTGGAAACATGACGATCATTTCCATGTGCGTTTGAAATGCCCGGACCGGAGCCCCCATTGCTTGATGCAAGACCCGGCGCCTGAAGGCGACGGCTGTGACGCCAGCCTGGAATGGTGGTTTAGCGCGGAAGCCAAGATCACTTCGGCGGCGAAGCCATCGAAACCGCCGAAACTACCCGCGCTATGCGAGCGGATTTTTAATCAATAATTGAATGTATTAATCAGCGTAAATTAGTTCATACTAATAGAAGCCGTAGTAAACAACGCCTGAAATTTATTCTTGCCGACATTCGATTTGCGTTGCTGAGCGTGGGCTAACGCTAATTTAGCTTCGTTTTGTAATTGCGTATCGGCAAACACTTGATGACTGCGCACAGGAAGCTGCGTGGCTTTTCGGAAAAAGGCCTCCGCTTCTGTCGTCCGGTCTTGGCGCAACAAAAAATCCGCATAAAAATAATTAGCGTCAATCCCGCTTGGATTGATCTTTAAACCGGCCTTTAATAATTCCTCTGCCATTTCGTCGTCTCCGAACGATACCGGCCAGCCTGGAAGCATATAATACAAGGTACCAAGCGTAACATAAGCCATCCCATCCAGTGCTTTCGGATTAATTTCGATGGCTTCTTCCAATAATTTTTTGGCGCTTTCCAAGCTAGACAAAGCCTCAAACGGTGACTCGAATGCGGCATATGTGGCCATAACGGTCGCTAACCAAATTTTGGGTTCCGCCGCATTCGGGTAATGCAAAACCAACCGGGCAGCTTTGTCTAATAAAACTGGATAAGTCTGCTTTTGCTTTTCCTCGTCCGATTGATAATACGCAAGCGCCCATGCGCTCTCGATGCTATCGATCGAAGCATTCAACTCCGACGCCTGCACCGGCTTCATGAGAAGTAACAAAAAAACAACAATAGTGGCTATATTCATACACAGAATATAATCCATTACCGGCAATATTTCAATATATGGGTTAACTTATTGTAATTATTTCCAATTCTTGTACGGATTTTTGGTTAAATTATTGTTGTAGTAGCGCAAATCATCTGTTACTTCTGCGCCAATCCAAACCGGTTTTGCGAAAGATTCGCCAATTTGCGACAACTCGACTTCGGCAACTATCAGGCCGGCGTTATCCCCCATGAACTCATCTATCTCCCAAACATGACCCTCGAAATGCACAAAATGGCGCATTTTTTCGATCAAAGGCTTATGACATAGCTCATCGAGAATAGTATTTGCGTCGTTTAAGGGTATCTCGTATTCAAACTCGTGCCGATGATTGCCGATGGTGGCGCTCTTTATATTGAGCCAAGCATGCATGTCGGAAATTCGCACCCGCACGGAGTTTAGCGAGCTACCACCGAGATAACCTTGTTTGTAATGGACAGAATGGTCAACTTCTTTGCGCCAAGCGTCGCTCGCCAATAAAAATTTATGTTCAACTTCGATAGCCATAGAATTATTCCACGTATAGAATAGTGATTTACCTTAATTCTTTATTATAATACTGGGTTATTAGCGTAAGAGTTCGACTTGCGCTAAAGTTGCTGTTCATTCAATCAGGAGAATAAAGATGGCTTTTGAATTACCTGCTTTACCGTACGCTAACGACGCACTGGCTCCGCACATTTCAGCCGAAACCATCGAGTATCACTACGGCAAACACCACCAAACTTATGTAACAAACCTGAATAACTTGGTTCCCGGCACAGAGTTTGACGGTATGTCTTTGGAAGACATCGTAAAAAAATCTTCCGGCGGCATTTTCAATAACGCAGCCCAAGTATGGAATCACACTTTTTACTGGAACTGCTTGTCTCCAAACGGAGGCGGCGCGCCAACAGGCGGTTTGGCTAATGCAATCGAAAGAACATTCGGCTCTTTCGAAAAATTCCAAGAAGAATTCACCAAATGCGCAGTAACCACTTTCGGCTCCGGCTGGGCCTGGTTGGTAAAAAATGCCAACGGCAAGCTGGAATTGGTGAGTACCAGCAATGCCGGTTGTCCGTTGACCGCCGGCCAAACGCCTATTTTGACTTGCGACGTTTGGGAACATGCCTATTATATCGACTACCGTAACGCGCGCCCAAAATATCTGGAAGCGTTCTGGGCCTTGGTTAACTGGGAGTTTGCCGGCGCCAATTACGACGCATGATAGCGCTTTGAATTAACCAAAAAGGCCGGCAAGTTAAAACCTGCCGGCCTTTTTTCAGTCGCAGATAAATCCGGTTGCCGCTTAAGAGCCATGCCCGCTCAACGGCTGGGCGTGCCCTCCTCGCCGAACCATGACGATCTCGCTGGCTATCGATAAAGCTATTTCCTCCGGTAGCTTGCCGCCTAAACCCAAACCGGCCGGCGCGCGGATCCTGGACAACCCTACTTCGGAAAAACCTTCTTTAGCCAATCGATTTAATACCAAGTCGGCACGCTTACGGCTAGATACCAAAGCAATGTAAGCCGCATCCGATTGTAGGGCTTGCGTCAGTGAGTCGTAGTCGCCTTTATGATGCGTGGCAATGACGACATAATCACCCGCTTGAGGCAACAACTGCTGATAACGCGTATCGTCATTGATGATGCGGGCGGCCGCCGGCAAATGCTCCGGTGCCGCTTGCGGATCGTTTACGATTACCTCAAAACCGAGCCGATTGGCGAATTCACACAAACTTTCGACAATACGACCATGCCCCATCAACCAAAGTTGAGGCTTTGGAATCACCGGCTCTATGTAAACCCGCATTTGCCCGCCGCAAGGCATACCCGCACCGAAAACTTCGTCGGTCAAATCAATATCGATCATGCGTGGCTCGCCACTAGCGAAACATTCCAATGCGGTTTGGCAGACCATAGACTGAGCGCATCCGCCGCCTATCCAACCGGCTAACAGCACACCCGTCTGATCAATCAACGCCTTAGCCGCGGGTTTGGCCGAGGCCGACCCAATGATTTCCACCACCGTGGCAACCGCGTAAGCACGGCGCGCCTGATGAAGTTCAATTTGCAGATTTAGAATGTCCGGGATCACAGGTTTCGTTTTTCGTTCAGGTACCTCAAATCATCCGGATAATCAATGTCCGTTAAAATTCCCGGATCGTCGCATTCGACCAGGCGCAGCTGGTTTATATTGGACTGTATTACCGACTTGGCACCGACATCGCCGCTCAAGCCGATTAATTCATCACGCAGAACCCATGAAAACCCCACCGGGTGGCCGCGTCGCTCTTGCCACACCGGCGCGGCGACCAAGGCTCCGGAGCTTATCGCTTCGGCTATTTTACGAATCGTAACAGGGGAAATCCAGGGCATGTCCGCCAACGCGATCAACCAACCGGCCGCCTCGGGACAAACGCCGATGCCAAAAGCCAAACTTGTTCCCATACCTTGACCGGCATGGATGCAAGTTCTGACATCGGCGCCCTCAGCCACCAGATGATCCACCAGACGATCACTGCCGGGCCGCACGACAACCAATACGCGGTCGACGCCCTCTAACAAATTACGGCACGCTCGCGCAGCCACGGAAATACCGTCCGGCATCGATAGCATCAACTTATCCGATCCAAACCTTTTGCTAGAACCCGCTGCTAGCAGGACTCCGATAACCGGCGACATGGCTTACATTCCTTCTTTACCGAAGAACTCGACTCTTAAGCACATCACATTCCCGAACGTTCAAATACTTTGTCTAAAGAAACCCTGAACAAAGTCACTATCAGAAACTCAAACTGCTGAATTATGATGCGTTTTTCTCCTACGAGATTTGAATTGGCGATTAAGCCGTGTAATAGTACCGAATAATCACTTATCGCGTAACTTGTTTTGTAAACCCTATTGGCGCTGGTTCAGACAATATCGGATTACGAGGGGATAATGAGATGGGCGTTGGATTGAACGAAAAACAGATCAATAAATTTAAAAAGAAG
Organism: Methylomonas sp. MgM2; assembly: GCF_054172045.1. Lineage (NCBI taxonomy): Bacteria > Pseudomonadati > Pseudomonadota > Gammaproteobacteria > Methylococcales > Methylococcaceae > Methylomonas > Methylomonas sp. MgM2. The sequence continues at coordinate 93,850 of NZ_JBSYXO010000011.1, forward strand.
TTAAATGATCGCCTGATCGCTTTACGACTGGAAATCAGTGAGGAGTTGACCAGAAGTGAAGAGGAACAATATGCCGAGTTAGCCGGCCAAGTCCACGATACCGGCGATGAAGCATTGGCAGACTTATTGGTGGACATCGAACTAGCCGCAGTCGATCGCTTGATTCAGGAAATCCGCGATATCGAAACCGCCTTGACGCGTATTGCCGAAGGCCGCTACGGTGAATGTTGCGACTGCGCGGATGCGATACCCATCGAGCGATTACAAGCTTGCCCAACCGCCAGACGTTGTTTGATCTGTCAAGAATCTCATGACCGCACCTTTGTCCAGTGCGGGAAACCTAAGCTATAGCGTACGCGGAATTTCCAAAGGTCTTGCACATTCTCGTTGCGCCTAAAAGTCGATTGAGTTGTTTAGCTTGATTTGCGAATCTCGAATCGCGCCGGAACGGAACGTCTTCCGGAAAGCGACGTTGTCGTGAGCCTTGCAAATATTCATCGCCTTCTTAAACGGAACCTAAGCCAAACGGCGCTTCTTTGCCTGCTCACATTCGGTTTAGCCGCTCAGTAGCGCCTACTGAGCGGCTTTCTCCAGTTTCCGCATTTCCACCGGCGAGCACCTGCCTTTCGAAGAAACCTTGTCGTACACCTCATCGAAGGCTTGGCGGCAATAAGGTAGGCGTTCCCGCAACTGATCGTACTGGGTATGGTCGAACATCTTCCTGAAATCTTCCCTGCTCATGGACGTTCTCGCATACAAGGCCTGGTAGCCCGAATGCTCGATAACGAATCGTTCCAGCAAGGGCAAGGCGAGTGCATTATCGAATTCCCCCTTGCTCGGCGTGCCGTAGGCGCCGATATCCACATACATTTCGTCGATTTCGCCGGCATTAATATCGAGCGGATGAACAAAACCGGGTTGTCCGCCATGATCTTTGATTGCCATCGGCGACAGCCATAAGGGGTATAAGCGGAAGTGCTCGTCAAAATAAATCAAAGACTCCTTTAAATACCGGATGGGCATCAGCATATCCTGCACCACGTGATATTTTTCCCTGAGCCGCCGAGTGGTTTCGGTTTCGGTATATTTCAATAATTCGATGCGAGGCGGCAAGGCCCAGCCCAGCAAGGCCCTGAAGATCGGGTGATTCCCGAACGAAATGATTTCCTCCATCGCCCAAAAATAAGCACGGGTATGGCGATGAAAATAATGCCGAACCGGCACATATTCGACACCTTGTTTATTTTGCTTTAAATAGGTTTGGACATGCTTGTAAAACCACGGCTTATACCAACGGCCGATGGCGTTCAAAGAACCGTCGGCGCTTACCTCATCCGCGAATCGGCCGGTCATGATCACCGCATGTTCGCGGCCGTAAACCAAGCCTTCCACGAAGTCGTTATTTTCGGTATCGCGGGACGCCTGTTCGAACACGCTGATCGTCTCATCCAGACTGTATGTCGGCCGGTAGCAAAGCCGCACATATTTCTTTACCGGTATGATTTTCAATTCCGCGGCAACCAGAAATCCCAAGGTGCCGTGACTCCAGGGAATTTGGTAAAACAGCTCGGCATTTTCCGAAGGACCGCACTTTAGCAATTTCCCTTCGGCAGTGACGATTTCGAAAGACAGGCAAATATTTTGAAATAACCCGTATTTATGGCTGCTGGTTTCCACCCCAAAACCCATAACCAAACCGCCGACCGTCAAAGTATCCAGCTCCGGTACCACCGGTAAGGTCCAGCCTCGGGAGATCAGATCGCGCGAGATTTGCCCCATGGTCGCTAAAGGTTCCACACGGACAATTTGTCGCTGTTCATCGATGTCGAGTATGTCGTATAGTCCGATGTCGATCTTGCGATAAGACAGCTTGTATTTAGGCACCAGTTCACTCATGGTTTTCCAGCCCGATCTTGCGGTACAAAGCTTCTGCACCGCACCTTGTTGCTTCCAGTCTTCGATTTGCCGGATGACCGTTTCAACCCTGGCATCGTGTTTAGCCGGAGCGCTGTTCAGGCTAAACGCCAACCAATTCCGCAGGCTGGCGTAAACGCCGTAGACCGCCGAAATAGGCAGCAGAAAGACAGTGGCGAATAATCCGCGATAATGCGTCAGTATGTGTTCGAACAAGCGCTCAGGTTTGGTCATGGTATTTATGGGTGTCCGGTTAGGAATTAGATCAATTCTTATGATCGCAGCTAAAAAGGGGTGTTATCCTAACTCGAAAGTCGTGATCCCAAAAATTTTATGCTCGCTGAGTTGGGGGCGGCCTTTCAAATACATGCGACCGGTGCTGAAAACCTCATGCATGTGATATGCGTTCACCAAGCGCAAAGCCTGCGTGTTGGTTTCCATGACGTCAAGATAAATGGTTTCTCCGGGAATATCCTGCTGCAAAGCTTGAAACAGCTGTTCGGCGACGGCGAAACCGTCGGCAAACAGCGGGCCGATTTTGTGACCCTCGATACATTGCCGGCGCACGGCGTAACCTTGTAATTGTCCGTTTTCCATGTAGGCTAGCGCTTTAGCGTGGTCTTGATTAATCCAAGCATTCAAAAATCGGCTGCGTTTAGAAGGAAAACAAAGCCGGTCATACGCTTCCAGCATCGAACACGGCACTTGCGCCAACGGCATTATGGACTGATTAGTAACCCGGCCGGCCGTGGCGCCGCCTTGGAAACGGATATTATGATAGGCGAGCCGGTAGCCGATCCGCTCGTAGATCGGAATGTTCTCCACGACCCCATCGATGCCAGCGTTGCGTTGACCCACATGGCGCAATCTCTCTCGGGTCAAAGCCATGCCGTAACCTCTACCCCGGTAATCGGGATGCACGATGTATAAGCCGCAGAACGCAAAATGCTCGTCATAGACCACGGCGCTGCCGACAGCGATAGCCCGACCGTCCTGTTCTCCGATGAAAAATCCGTTGGGGTCGGCCTGATAAAATGTTTGAGCATCATGGATGCCGGGATTCCAGCCTTCCCGCGCGGCCCAATCGATAGCGATTTGAATCTCGTCCGCCCGCATGCGGCGAATCGAATAGTGATCGTTCATGATCCGGCTCCGGTGTCGGAAGAATAAGAGTGGTATTGATACCAGTGACGGGCGATTTGCTCGCGGGTGCATATCCAAAGCGACGGAAAGCTTTGTAGAAAATCGAGGAATCGCGCGACGATTTCGGCCCGTCCCGGACGCCCGCTGATTCGAGGATGTAAGGCCACGGTCATCATTTTAGGCAGGTATCGGCCTTCCCGATACAAACAGCGAACCGTGTTTTGCAAATACGCTAAGAAATCTTCGCCGGACATCCAGCCGGGCGTCAAAAAATACTTGGCATCGTTGGCATCAAACGTATAGGGAATGATTAAGTGCGGCTGCCCACGCACCCGTTCCCAGTATGGTAGGTCGTCAGCATAGCTTTCGGAATCGTAGCGAACACCTGCCTCAACCAGCAGCTCCCGCGTGTGCACACTTTTCCTTCCGGTGTACCATCCGAACGGTTTGCTGCCGGTATAGCGCTCGATCACGGCGATGGTTTTTTGGATATGCTCTCGTTCAACGTCGACCGGCAGATGCCGGTAATCGAACCAGCGGTAACCGTGGCCGGCCAGCTCATGGCCTTTTGCTGCCAGATGAATCGCCAACGGCGGATTTTTTTCCAATGCCATGCCGCAGGCCCAGGCGGTGACGTTTAAGTTCCGTTGTTCGAATAAATCCAGTAATCGCCATATACCGCAACGCGAACCATATTCAAATACCGACTCCGAAAAAAAATCGCGCTCGTCCGATATTGCCGGCCTTAATGCCAATTCGGTCAGATAGTTTTCGGAACTGCCGTCGCCCTCCAATATACTGCGTTCGGCCCCTTCTTCAATATTGACCACAAAATTGATTGCAAGGCGTGCTCCATTCGGCCAATTAGGGTGCGGCGGTGCTTTACCGTAACCGATAAAATCGCGCTCAGAAACAGTCATAGATAAAACGGCGATGCACAACTTGAATGATTATCGCCAGAATATCAGGAACTCAGGCAGGAGTGAACGCTGTTTTACTGAATTCATGCCTTCACTTCCGGAAATTGGCGGAGGGCGAAACCTTATTCCTTAGATTGGCATCCATGCGGACAAAAAACTTTATGCCGAATTGCCGGCCCCGATAATGTCTCGCGGAATCGATAATGCGCCGGCCAACGCCCTCGATTCAGTTGAGGACGCATCGAAACGTGTGTCTGATTTATCATCCAACGCCGCAACGGCAGTTGCTGGCGCCTTGCTGCTTCGACACCGATTACAAGCGTTCGGTGCAAGACACGCTGAACCAGATGACGGGCGCTGTTGAATCAAGCGCTCAGGGTTGATTCGAACGGGTAATACGCGATCGAGTTATTGAGGTAAACCGGATATCTACAACGCGCGGCATTAATCGAGGGGGATGATGCGGGCAAACAAAAGCCGACTGGCAGAGGATGAAATGCCAGTCGGCAAAATTTGCATCCCTGCGGCATGAGCGGAGCGATCGTACATTTGGTAGTGTAGAACAATTTTAAGTTTTTGCACTAATCAATTGTATTTTTTAAAAAATCTTTTGGCGGTTTTAAACAAGTTCCGACGCCACCTGTTCAACCGAGCGTTGATCTTTCGGCGTTTCCTGCTTTTGCCATCTGATCAATTCCAGCCGGCCGTCTTGATGTTCGACGATAGCGGTGCAGCTTTCTACGAAATCTCCGGTATTGACGTAGGTGAAGCCTTGAATATCCTTGATCTCGGCATGATGAATATGGCCGCAAATGACGCCGTCCACGCCTTCGTTGCTCAATGTCCGGATAATGGTTTCTTCGTAATCGGACATAAATTGGACGACGTTTTTGACCTTGAATTTGATATAGGCGGCTAAAGAGAAATGCGATTGAACGCCAAGCACACGCCTGACATAACGAACAAGACGATTGAGTTGGATTAGCCAGTCGTAGCCGGTGCTGCCCAATTTGGCCATCCAGCGGTGATGCTGAGCGATAGTGTCGTATTCGTCGCCGTGAACGATTAAAAAACGCTTGCCGATAGCCGTGGTATGGACATCGGATTTTTTGATGACGATGTCGCCGAATATATAGTCGTCGTAGTCTCTGACGTTTTCGTCGTGATTGCCCGGTACATAGATGATTTGAGTGCCGTGCCGGGCCTTGCGTAGGATTTTCTGGATGACGGTGTTGTGATCGCGGGGCCAATACATTTTTTTGGATAGCGCCCAAAAGTCGATGATGTCGCCGACTAAATACAACTTTTCGCTATCGTTATATTTTAAAAAATCCAGCAGTGTATCGGCCTGACATTGGGTCGAGCCGATATGCAGGTCTGAAATCCAAATGGTTCGATAATGATGGGTGCTCATAATAGATTTTGATTAAAAATTCGCCTTATTAATCAATTTTCGACAAATCAGTATAAGTCGTTTATCAAACTTTGACCGGTGTCGGTTTGTCGTTAAACCTAAACCGCGCATTTTGCTTCAGCTGCGTGCCTGTCGGTCGTGTTGTCACGAATAGATAAACGAGCTTAATTTATTGTTTGACCATTGAATTTCAGCAAGTTCGGCGTATGCAATATTGATTCACGCCGAGTGGGCGTTAATCTTTGCCGGGGTTGCATGATGACGCATATCGATGCTATCCAACATCATAATTTGATATTCGGCAATGGTTCTACACAAATTCGCACTACGCTCCAGTACTTTGAGAATGTGCATAACATTAAGCGTGCGCTCAATGACGGTCGTATCTTGGATCGTCGCGAGCAGTTGCTGCTCCACGGCTTGCTGCAGACGAGTATCGCAATTCCAGCCATATTGAATGATCTTATAAGCTTGGTTGGAATTTCGTGTTTCTAATACCACTGTCATCTTGTCCAACATGATTTTAATCATGCCGCCGATTTTGATAATTTCCGCCAGCATTTCCGAGAAATTTCGGCCGTTGTCGTGTTCGAATATCGTTTTTATTTGATAGGAAAGATCGACAAATTCGTTGCCGAGCTTTTCGAGGGCCTGAGTCATTTTGGAAACGATCATTACGATACGTAAATCGTTAGGCAAGGAAGCGCTCCGGGCGAGTATGCTGTGGACTTCAGTTTCTATGCGAGCCTGACAGCTATCGACTTTTCGGTCTCTACCTATTGCTTTTAAAGCCAGCTCGATATCGCCGAAGTCCAGCGCGTGTAGAATTTGCTCAATTTGATACATAAGCAAATCGGTCATTTCCAGCAAAAGACTATGTAAGGTACCTAATTCGCCGTCGAATAAATGAAGCGGACGTCGGCTGCTTATTTCGTTGGTTTGAATGTTCATATTGTCCTTTCTTGGTAAATAAATCCGCAATCAGGAGTATCACGGAGTTTAGATATTTAGAGTTACAGAAATATGACAGGGATCTATGGGTTTTAAGTTAGGATATGCGTGGTATAACGTTAATATTAATGTGTACTTTGACCCCCGGCGCTCGGGGCTGACACGGGATTTTTATGAACGACTTTTTGCATTTGGTATGTCCTGGCTGTTTGGCGGTCAATCGACTGCCGGCCATTCGATTGCAGCAAAATCCGAAATGCGGCAAATGCCATCTGTCCTTATTTGAAGGGCATCCGTTAGAGCTGAGTGGCGACAGTTTTAATAAACATCTTGCCGGCAACGACATTCCAATGCTGGTCGACTTTTGGGCATCCTGGTGTGGGCCGTGCAAAATGATGGCGCCTGCTTTTGCGCAAGCAGCGCAACTACTGGAACCATCGCTTAGGTTGGCTAAGGTCAATACCGAAACAGAACCCGCTCTCAGCAGCCGATTCGGGATTCGCAGCATCCCGACTTTGATCTTGTTTAAAAATGGCCGTGAAATTTCGCGTCAATCGGGCGCCATGGGCGCGCAGGATATCGTGCGTTGGGTCAAAAATAGCCTATAGACGTATTGCGGCTAGGCGGCTGTAGCCTCGTTGTCGGCCGGCGATTGATCGCTACGAATTTGCTTTAAACGGTCCTTCAAGCGCCGAGCGCTTATGCCGGCTGGCCGATCCGATGAATAAGCACGTGTGGGCGAGATAGCCTCGCATAAAAAAGGCGCATGCCTGAGCAGTGCGCCTTGTATAAAAACGACTAGCGCTTAGAGTTTGTCGGCATTTTTGCTAAGGTAGTCGGCAACACCGGCGGGGCTAGCGTCCATACCGGAATCTCCTTTGTTCCAGCCAGCCGGGCAAACTTCGCCATGTTCTTCGTGGAACTGCAGCGCGTCGATCATACGCAGCATTTCGTCGATGTTACGGCCTAACGGCAGATCGTTTACGACTTGGTGGCGAACCACGCCGTCCTTGTCGATCAGGAAGCTGCCGCGGAAAGCAACGCCGCCGGCGGATTCGACATCATAGTCTTTACAGATGCCGTGCGAAATGTCGGCCGCTAGTGTGTACCGGACGGGACCGATGCCGCCTTGGTTGACCGGAGTGTTCCGCCATGCGTTGTGGGTAAAGTGAGAGTCGATAGAGACACCAATGACTTCTACGCCGCGGCTTTTGAATTCATCGATACGATGATCGAAAGCGATCAACTCGCTAGGGCAGACGAAGGTAAAGTCCAGTGGGTAGAAGAAAACGACAGCGTATTTTCCGCGAGTCGCTTCAGAAAAGCTGAACGAATCAACAATTTGGCCGTCTGCCAAAACCGCAGGAACTGTGAAGTCAGGTGCTTGCTTGCCTACTAAAACGCTCATTGATTTTTTCTCCAAAGTTATTAAAAACAAAAGATTATGCGTGTGTCTGCGCCTATCGGATAGGGCTGTCGGCTATTCTACACCAATTTAGTCGGGAATCATCTAGCGATTCATTTATCGTTTCTAGCAAATTTTACTTGCGCAACTGATAATTTCACGTTAATTTGTAATCCGATGCTTACATGGCTAACGGACGGTGTTTACGGTATTTGTAGGATGAACATGTAGGCTTGATTGCTTTATTGTTGGTTGGTGACTTATGGCAAAAGTTAAACATATTACAGAACCGGATGCATTCGGCTATCAGGTTCGTATTGTTCGGCGAGGTAAAGAGAGCAGCCGTTATTTTTCTCATAAATTATGGGGAAGTAAAACCAAATCTTTGAAAGCCGCCATCACTTGGCGTGACCAAATGCTGGTGGTGTTAAAGGGTAGTAAAACGCGATTTCTGAAGCCGCCGAAAAATAAAACGACGACCGGCGTAACCGGCGTTTCCAGAACGATTAAGTTCGACCACCGCAAGGATAAAAGTTATTTATGCTACACGGTGTTTTGGGTTAAAGACGGCAAATCCCGCAATAAAACCTTTCAAGTCGGTAATGTTCAAATCGTAACCGCTGACGATGAATTGCACGCCTTCCGTACTGCGAGATTATTCCGCAGTTGCTACGAACATGCGATTGATAACGACGCCTATTTTGACGATAGCAAATTTGCCAACTGGAAAAAAACCCGCTTATACGAGAATGAAAATTTAAACGCCGTTCTTTGAAGAAGCAAGGGTTTCGAGTAGGTGGCGTAGTATTTGCCGTATTCCTCGAGGGCGCGCTTATGTTGAAAGCAATTCGATACGCATTGATAAATCGATTGCTGACACGTTTTTCGTTAGCGCGCCGATCGATATATAGTCGACGCCGGTTTCCGCGACGCGGCGGATATTTTCCAGAGTAATATTGCCCGACGCCTCTAATTCGACCGCACCTTGGTTTAATTCAACAGCACGTTTAAGGTCGGCGATTGAAAAGTTGTCGAGCATAATGCGGTCGGGTTTAGCGGCCAATGCTTCTGTTAGTTCGGACAACGATTCGACTTCGACCTCGACCAACACGTCCGTGATTTGTCTAGCCTTTGAAACGGCAGCTTGGATTGATCCGGATGCAATGATGTGGTTTTCCTTGATGAGTATCGCGTCGAATAAGCCGATTCTGTGATTTGCGCAACCGCCGCACTTGACCGCGTATTTTTGCGCCATTCTGAGGCCGGGTACGGTTTTACGGGTATCCAATATTTTGCAGCCGGTTCCATCCACGGCCTTCGCGTAGCGGCGGGCGTTTGTTGCGGTGGCGGATAAAGTTTGTAAAAGGTTTAGTGCGGTTCGCTCGCCCGTCAATAGCGCTCTGGCCGATCCGTGAAGTCGACAAAGTTTGGTATTTTCCTCGATTTCGTCCCCTTCGTTATAAAACCATTCGATACCGATATCCTGATTAAGGTACCAAAAAACCGCGTCGAACCAAGCCTGGCCGCATAGAACCATGGACTCGCGCGTCGTGATCAGCGCGATCGCTTGCGTGGACTGGGGAATGACGTTTGCGGTCAGGTCGCCGCTTCCCATGTCTTCGGCCAGAAAGGCCGCAATTTCTTGTCGAGTGGGTTTTAAGTTCATAATAGTCTGACCCTAAAGGAGGCAAAGCACGGATAGAAATCAAGCTGCTTCGATTGCCGACTGTTGATATTACGTGAGTTTTAATTTAATTCGTTCATGCATCTGTATAACCATAGAATCGATAGCGCTAGCCGATTGGATTCGCCAAATTACGATGAGCGTCCCGATCCCGAGGATATTTCCTTGTTGGTGGTTCATTGTATCAGCCTGCCGCCCGAACAATTCGGCGGAGATTATATTGACCAGCTATTTTGTAACCGCTTGTCGCCCGATCGGCACCCTTATTTTCAGAGCATCTGGCAACTGAGAGTGTCCGCGCATGTGTTGGTTCGCCGTGACGGCTCCTTGGTGCAATATGTTCCGTTCGATAAGCGAGCCTGGCACGCGGGTTTGTCTCATTATCAAGACAAGGATTGCTGTAATGATTTTTCAATCGGCATTGAATTGGAAGGTTCGGTTAATCAGCCGTATGAAGAAGAGCAATATCAACGGCTGGCAGAAGTCGTCCGCTTATTGTTGGCCCATTATCCCAAATTAACCAAGGATCGTATCGTCGGCCACAGCGATATTTCGCCCGGTCGAAAAACTGATCCCGGACCATGGTTCGATTGGTGGAGGCTTTGGGCGCTGTTGGATTGACGCGGCGGCTATTTCAGCGTTTGTTCAAGTATTCCAAAGCCAGATACAGCGCGGCTATCGTGCGCGCTTCACTGCATTCGCCGGTCGCGATCAATTCGGGTATTTGCTCGATGTTCCAGGGTATGACCTCCAACTCTTCCGGCTCATCGCCGCAAAGTTTGTCCGGATAGAGGTCTTCGGCCAGGATGATATCTATGGTATGTTCCAGGTAAGCGGGAGCTAACGAAACGGTGTGCAAATAGTGCAGCCGTCTGGCACCGTAGCCCGCCTCCTCTTTCAATTCCCGGTTTGCAGCGGAGAGATTATTCTCTCCCGCATCGATTTTGCCCTTCGGCAAACCGAGTTCGTAGCGGTGCAGGCCGGCGGCATATTCTTTAACGAGTAAGACTGTTTTTCTATTTAACATAGGCACGACCAATACCGCGCCGGATGAACCGTTCTTAGCCAAGCGTTCGTACCTTCGGTATTGGCCGCTACCGAATTCCAAGTCCAAAGACTCGATGCGAAATTGATGGGTTTCCGCGATCACAGTTTTCTTGTGAATGATAGGCATTTTTCGAGACATGGTATACGCAACATGCAAAGACGGTTAGTGATCCAGGCATCGTAACAGAGCTGTAATGACAGCGCCTTAGCTTTTTGGTTACTATCGGCGGCACATTCGATAGAACTAGAGCTCGAAGATGCTTATTTGGCCTGAAATTGAAACCGTTTTGCTCGACATGGACGGCACCTTGCTGGATTTGAATTTCGATAATCATTTTTGGCAGGAATTTGTGCCTCAACGTTTTGCCGATTTACATGCGCTATCTTTGGCGGAAGCCAAAAGTCAGTTGGCGCCTCGCTTCAAGGCTATGGAAGGACGATTGGAGTGGTATTGCCTTGACTACTGGAGCAAGGAGCTGGAGTTAAATATTGCGGGCCTGAAGCAAGAGCTTGCCGGTCTTATCGCGGTGCACTCGCACGTCACCGAATTTCTGGATGCGGTACGGGCCAGCGGCAGGCCATTACTGCTGGTAACCAATGCGCATCGCGATAGTTTGAGTCTAAAAATGGAAAAGACCTGTTTGCACCGGTTTTTCGACGAAATTGTCTGTTCGCACGATTTCGGCATGCCGAAAGAGGCGATGGGTTTTTGGCAAACGTTACAACAAAAGCATATTTTTGAAAAACGCAGTACTTTATTGGTCGATGATAGTCTGGCTGTGCTGCGTGCCGCGAGAGCCTTTGGAATCGCTTATCTTATTTCGATTAGCAAGCCTGATAGCCAAGCGCCCGTCAGGCTGATTCAGGAGTTTCCGTCAATTCGGGATTTTCGGGCGCTGATGCCGGGTCTGGATCGGCTTTAGAGTTCTGAAACGCCTGAGGCTTGCGTTCCCTGCGTTGCTGACGGCGTTTATCATTAGGCAGTCCGCGCTCCCGTATTTCGCGGCGCTCCGGTTTTACGACCTCCTCGATCAGTAAATCCGCAGTGATCGGTTCAACCGGAATCTTTTCGCCAATGTATGCTTCAATGTCGGGCATCGAATAGGCAAACTCCTCGCAAATGAAGCTAATCGCTTCTCCGCTGGCGCCGAAACGCGCTGTACGGCCTATCCTGTGTACGTAATCTTCTACGTCCTGAGGTAGGTCGTAATTGAATACGTGGGATACATCGGGGATATGCAAACCGCGCGCAGCGACGTCGGTCGCGATCATTAAGGTGACGCGGTTTTCTTGGAAGTCGTTTAGTAGACGCTGCCGTTTTTCCTGAGGTACGTCACCACTCAATAACGCTGTTTTATAGCCGTTTGCTTGCAGATAGTCGTTCAATTGCTCCGCGCAGCGTTTGGTATTGACAAATACGATGCTGCGAATCGGCTGATGGACTTTCAACAAGCCCAACAATAACGGTATTTTTTGCTCGTTGGCCGGGCAGTAGCCAAGTTGCTTGATTGACTTAGATGTGACTTCATCCGGCTCGATGCGAATCAGCACGGGATTATTCATATGTTCATAGGCCAGTTCGGTGACTTTGTAGGACAATGTCGCCGAGAACAACAAATTCAAGCGCTTTTCCGGCTGAGGCATACGGCGCAGCAGAAAACGGATGTCTTTGATAAAACCCAGATCGAACATACGGTCGGCTTCGTCCAAAACCATGACTTGTATGTGATCCAAGGTGAATGAGCCTTGTTTGTAAAAATCGATGATGCGCCCGGGCGTGCCGATGATGATATCGACGTTGGTTTTAATTCTATCGAGCTGCTTTTGATAATCGGTACCGCCGTAGATCAACGCAAACTTTAGATTAAGGTATTTGCTCAAACTTAAAGCATCTTTGTGAATCTGGATGGCTAATTCGCGGGTCGGTGCCAATATCAATGCCCGAGGGTTTTTAATCTTGTCGCTTTCGTCATTGATTAAGCGTTGAAAAGTCGCCAATAGAAAGCTCGCAGTCTTACCCGTACCCGTTTGAGCCTGGCCCGCGACGTCTTTATCCCGGAGCGCTATCGGCAATGATTTGTCCTGAATCGGCGTGCAGTGAATGAAGCCCGCTTCCTTAAGACCTGCAATAATGGAGTCGGATAACTCCAGATTGCTGAATCGTGTTTCCGTTAAATGTGTTTTTTTCATGGCTTGATAGCATATCGTAAAAAACGTTTTCGTTGAAATTGATTGACAATTGTTGGGCGACAAAACTATAGTTTTTATTTTGTAAACTATTGGAGAGCGGCGTGAGCGACTTAGTCCTTCATGTATCTGATGCTGATTTTAACGATACCGTCTTGAAAGCCGGCGGGCCGATTCTGGTCGATTATTGGGCTGAATGGTGCGGGCCATGTAAAATGATCGCCCCAGTTCTGGATGAAGTGGCAGCTGAATACCAAGGCAAATTGACAATTGCTAAATTAAACATCGATGAGAACCCAAAAACGCCTCAACATTACGGTGTACGCGGCATTCCCACACTGATGTTATTTAAAGATGGTGAAGTGGAAGCGACTAAAGTAGGTGCTCTGACCAAATCTCAATTGACTGCGTTTATCGATAGCAATATTTAACGTCTATTCACCCGAATTTGCCGGGCTTGTCAAAATCATTTTGATAAGTCCGGTTGTTGCGCTAAAATCATAGCTGCTTGCTTCTTCGCATCCTCAAACCCCGACATTTATTCCAATAAACACCTCTGCCGTAAACGGTTTCACGCCGTTTTGCTTTTCTTCATTTCTCTTTGTTCATATGAATCTTACCGAGTTAAAACTTAAACAAGTCAGTGAAATTATCTCAATCGCAGAATCTTTAGGTCTAGAAAATATTGATAGAGCCCGAAAGCAGGAATTGATCTTCTCTATCCTGAAAAAGCAGGCTAAAAGCGGAGAAGACATCTACGGCGATGGTGTGCTGGAAATATTGCAGGATGGATTCGGGTTTTTGCGTACCCCCGGCTGTTCCTATTTGGCCGGTCCCGATGATATTTACGTGTCTCCCAGCCAAATCAGGCGTTTCGGTTTGCGGACAGGCGATACCGTTAGTGGGAAAATCCGTCCGCCGAAAGAAGGAGAACGCTATTTTGCGATGCTGAAGGTTGAAAGCATCAACTTTGAGTCGCCGGAACATGCCAAGAACAAGATTTCTTTTTCCAACCTGACGCCGCTTTTCGCCAACAAGCGTTTTCGTCTAGAACAAGGTAACGGCACCAGCGAAGACTTGACTGCGAGAATGATCGACTTGATCGCGCCCATCGGCAAAGGCCAGAGGGGGTTGATCGTTTCGCCGCCGAAGGCCGGTAAGACCATGATCATGCAAAGCATTGCGCATGCAATTGCAGAGAATAATCCGGAATGCTATTTGATTGTATTATTGATCGATGAACGCCCCGAAGAGGTGACGGAAATGGAGCGCTGTGTTCGCGGCGAAGTCATTTCCAGTACCTTCGACGAACCCGCGACTCGGCATGTTCAAGTCGCCGATATGGTTATTGAAAAAGCCCGGCGTTTGGTAGAGCACAAACACGATGTGGTTATTCTGTTAGACTCCATCACTCGTCTGGCTCGCGCATACAATATGGTGGTGCCTTCGTCGGGCAAACTTCTGTCGGGCGGCGTCGATGCCAATGCCTTAGAAAAACCAAAGCGCTTTTTTGGTGCGGCCAGAAACATCGAAGAAGGCGGCAGCTTGACTATTATTGCGACTGCCTTGATTGAAACCGGTTCTCGGATGGATGAAGTGATCTTTGAGGAGTTCAAGGGTACCGGTAACATGGAATTGCATCTCGAACGTAAGATCGCGGAAAAACGTATTTATCCCGCCATCAATATCAATCGTTCCGGTACCCGGCGCGAAGAATATCTAGTTGACCCCGATGAGCTACAAAAAACTTGGATTTTGCGCAAGATTCTGCAGCCTATGGATGAGCTGGCCGCTTCCGAATTTCTACTCGGTAAATTGAAGGATTTTAAAACCAACGCTGAATTTTTCGATTCAATGAAACGCTAATTCGAACGACCGATCGAAGCCGGCTACCGGCTTCAAGTCCCATATCGGTTTTCGAGCATATATTTTAGCGCAAGTCCACGCTGATACCCGCCGCCCTTGATTTTTCGTTACGCTTTTATCGGAATTGTTATAAGGTATCCGGAATTTCGTTGATTGACCTTAAGTTATACGTATGGATTTGCAAAATACCAGCAATTTTTTCATAAAATTCATCCAGCTTGCCGGACCGTTTTGGAATTCCGAAAACAAGAAAACCATACGTGGTTTATCGCTGGTGCTGTTTTTATTGACCATTTTGCAAATTGTCATTTCGGTCGTGATCACCATTTGGAGCGCCGATTTATTCGACGCACTCGATCAGCGTTCAATGTCCACGTTTTTTGTCCAGATCGGCTTAATCATCTTAATCTTTATCGCCAATATCGCGGTTACCGCAACTCATTTAAAAGTCAAACGGCATATTCAGCTGGATTGGCGCGGGTGGCTGACCGACAAATTGATTGGAAAATGGATGCGCGATGGACGCCATTATCTGGTCACTCATATTGCAGGCAACCATGATAATCCGGATGGACGCATAGCCGAGGATATCCGAATCGCTACCGAGTCCGCTATCGACCTGATCCATAGCTTGGTATACAGCCTGTTGTTATTGATTAGTTTCACCGAAATTTTGTGGGACTTATCGGGTACCGTAACGCTAGACCTGGGTTTCTGGGAACTGGATATCGAGGGTCACTTGGTCTGGATTGCGTTGATTTACGCCGCCAGCGCGTCGACTTTGGGGTGGTGGATAGGCCGGCCATTGACCGAAGCGACAGACAATAGGCAAACGGTCGAAGCCAATTTCCGTTTTGCCTTGGTTAAAGCGCGTGAAAACTCTCTGGCCATTGCCATGATTCACGGCGAGCGCCATGAAAACCCGCATTTTCATCATTTATTCAGCGACATCATCGGCGCCTGGAACCAACAGACCAAAGCCTGGGAGCGGATCATGATGTTTAGTTCCGGCTATTCCGTGTTATCGATGGCATTTCCCGTTTTAGTCGCGGCACCTCGCTATATCCTTGGCAGTATTACCCTAGGTGCATTGATGCAATCCGCACAGTCGTTCCAGCATATGGTTTCGGCGTTGTCGTGGCCGGTCGATAACATGGGCCGCGTAGCGGAATGGCGCGCTTCCGTGGAGCGCGTGCTTGGTCTTACGAAGGCGTTGGACCAGCTGGAGCAAGAAATTGCGAAACCGGATCCTCATCGCATTCATCTGGAGAAAAAAGATCAATCTTTACTGCGATTCAACAACTTATGCCTGACTCGCTTGGATGGGATTATCTGTATTTCTCATCTGAATGAGGAAATCAGGCCGGGTGAACGAGTATTGATCGCAGGTAACGCTTTTACCGGAAACAAGTTATTCAAAGCGATAGCCGGCTTATGGCCTTGGGGCGAGGGCATCGTTGAGCTGCCCGACGACGAGCCGTTATTCTTTATGCCTCCAAGGCCGTTCCTACCGACAGGACCGTTACGTGACGCGATTTGCTATCCTTCCGGTTCGGATGAGTTTAGCTCGGACGAATTGGAAGAAGCGCTGAACATGGCCGGTGTATCCGAATTGCTGACCCAATTAGACGATACCGGCGATTGGGAAAAAAATTTGGAGCGTGAACAACAGCAGCGTTTGGGGCTGGTTCGCGTTTTGTTGCAACAGCCGAAATGGATCATGATGCAGGAGGCTTTCGATTCGCTGGATCCCGATGGCGAAGTCACCATGATTAAAATTTTAAATAAAAAATTGCCCGACTCGGCGTTGTTGACAATCACCAAACAACCGACGATACAAGCGATGCATAAGCGTAGGATCGTTTTGGACTAAGAACAGCCGTTACGATGCCGGACAAGGTCGATCAGACGAATAAGAATCTGCGCGGCGTCAATCTTGGCGGGTGGTTGGTTCTAGAAAAATGGATGACGCCTAGCTTGTTTGCCGGGCTTGCTGCCCGAGATGAAACCGGTTGGTGCGTGGAATTAGGCGCGAAAGCCGATGCTATTCTAAAACGGCACTGGCGGACTTTTATCGGCCGCGATGATTTGAGCTGGTTGGCCGATTTGGGCATCAATGCGGTTAGAATCCCGGTCGGCTATTGGTTATTCAGCGCGGACTATCCCTATCATGCCAGTTTTGGCGACCGCCGCTACCCTTTCGTGCAAGGCGGAATCGAGTTTTTAGATCGAGCGTTTGCTTGGGCGGAAGAGTTCGGATTGTCGGTTATCGTCGACCTGCATGCGGCGCCGGGTTGCCAAAACGGTTTCGATAACGGCGGCATTCAAGATGTTTGCGAGTGGCACACTCAAAAAGACTATATCGACTATTCCCTAATCATCTTGGAGCGTTTGGCGCGAAGATACGGCCATCATCCCGCCTTGCACGGCATAGAAGTTTTGAACGAGCCGCGTTGGGATATCGAAACCGGTCTGCTGAAGCGCTATACCCTGGCCGGGTATCGAAGCATACGCAAGCATTGCGCCGAAAACATCGCGGTGATATTCCATGACGGGTTTCGTAGTTTTCGCGAGTACGAAGGTTTCATGTCTGGGGCCGAGTTTCGGAATGTGATATTCGACATTCATCGCTATCAATGCTTCGTTAAAGAAGATATCGAGCTAGATATCTTTGCTCATCTAGGAAAAACGGTCATCGATTGGAAGAACGAGGCCGAAGACATCATCACCCATGCCGGCATTCCGACTTTCGTCGGCGAATGGAGTTTGGGTCTGGATTTAAAAATGACAGAAATCTGGGCCAACGGCGCATTTGACTCACCGCAGGCAGGCATGGACGAATTTCAATTGAACATGGCCTATCGTGCTTATGCCGCCGCACAATTGCTCTGTTTTGAAAAATATCTAGGCTGGTTTTTTTGGAGTTATAAAACCGAAACCATGCTGCACTGGAGTTTTCGCGATTGCGTCGAGCGTGGCTGGTTACCCGCTAAGTTTACATGAGATCGGATGCTCCGATTACTCTGGCATTGGCGCAATGCCTGTCGAACTGTTCATAGGTTTGGAGTCTGCTTCCAATTCGGCGGAAACAAACGCGGTAAGCGGTCATTTTTTATGCGTGTAGCCGTCGCTATTTTTTTCGACCCAACGCTGCTCGCCGGATGCCAGGGTTTCTTTTTTCCAGAAAGGGGCTTGTTTCTTTAAATTTTCCATAATGGAACGACTCGCGTCGAAAGCATCGCCGCGGTGTACCGACCAAACCGCTACCAAAACCAAAACGTCATCCGGACACACTACACCGACCCGGTGTATTAACAGACAGTCCAAAATCCGCCAGCGGTTTTCGGCCTGTTCGACGATGCGCCCTAGCTGTTTTTCGGTCATGCCCGGGTAATGTTCCAGCAACATGCTTTTTACGCCGTCACCTTGATTGAAATCGCGCATGGTGCCGACGAATACGCTAGTGGCACCAAATTTACCTGCAAGTAGGGAGCGGCTGTTTTGATGTTCCTGTATCGCTTGCCACGGATTAAAGTTTTGTTCGCTGAGCCGAATAAGCATCTTAACCTCCTGTCACCGGCGGAAAAAACGCTAACTCGTCTCCGTCCGACACCTCGGCTTCCAGTTTGACGTAATCCATGTTGACCGCGGCCAGTATGTTGTCCGGCATAGCTAGATGGG
The DNA here is from genome assembly GCF_054172045.1 of Methylomonas sp. MgM2. NCBI lineage: Bacteria > Pseudomonadati > Pseudomonadota > Gammaproteobacteria > Methylococcales > Methylococcaceae > Methylomonas > Methylomonas sp. MgM2. The sequence goes on from NZ_JBSYXO010000011.1 coordinate 112,062, forward strand.
GATTTAATCGGCTCCAAATGGCGCTTGCCGAAATTGGCGTTGAAACGGATAGTTCGTCCTCCGCGCGGCCGACGTACTCTTTTAAGCTGGCAAAATAGCGGACTTTTATCGACATATTTGTTTACCCAAAATACAATGAACTTTTTTAAGACCTACTAAAATCATGGCCAATTCCGCTCTCAACCATTTTAACTCAGCCGGCGAAGCGCATATGGTCGATGTCGGCGATAAGGCGACCACGCAACGTGTTGCGATATGCGAAGGTTTCATCGAAATGTTGCCGGATACTCTAGCCTTGATTATGGCAGGTAGCCACAAAAAAGGCGATGTACTGGGTATTGCCCGTATAGCAGGCATTATGGCCAGTAAAAGAACCGCGGACCTGATTCCTCTGTGCCATCCGCTCCCGATTACGCACGTCGAAATTCAGTTACAACCTCAGCCGGAACAAAACCGTGTCCGTTGCCTGACCACGATAAAAACCACAGGACAGACCGGCGTCGAGATGGAGGCGTTAACGGCGACCCAAATCGCCTTGCTAACGGTCTACGACATGTGCAAAGCGGTTGATCGCGGCATGGTGATACGATCGGTGCGTTTACTCGAAAAGAGCGGCGGTAAATCCGGCCATTGGAAAGCGGAATAGCCTGGCGCGGCGATGTTCTCTTAATCGCTTGCAATGGATTTCGAAGTCAATCTTTCAAGCTAACTAATTCTTGAACCAATTGCCTGACTTTGTCTTGGATGACGCGGGTGTTATTAGGGCCCATGCGCAGCATTTGCTTGCTAACGGGGCTTAACTTTTCCAGCTTGTCGTTAGCAAATTTGTAGTACACAGACGGCCGAACCACAGCAATCGGCTGTTCTATTACCGGAGCCGCCAAAATTTGAGACGCGGATTTTAAAAAAATGTCTTCCAGCGGTCGTTCCGGCGGATAGCCGAAACCGTCATAGACTTCTTGTAGCAGAGGTTTGTATCGCTGGTAAACCGCCATTGCCTTTTTCGCATCGATAGCGTCGATAGCCGACGCTAACGCGTCGTAACGATGGTAACTTTCCTTTGCGATGAATACGCCTTGATCGGTTTTGTCGACGCTGAAGGGCTGTGCGTGCTTTAGAAACCGCATATGTTTTTCCAGCCACAAACCTTGGGAGAAGTCGTTGGCTATCGTGACATATCTCCGAATGATTTGCTTGGTTTTCAACCATGGCGCTAATCCGGGAGAAATCGCCAGCACGGCTTCGCGAAACGTCGAATCGCTTTTCGCTAGTTCGGGTAGTTCGACGGCTTGTTCCGGTACGGCTTGAACATTCGGATCGGTTGAATTCGGGTCCGATGGATTTTCAACTGTTTGCTCGGACAAGGCTTGCGTAGCGGGCATTTCGGAAGGTAACGACGGTAAGGCCAGCTCTCTCCTTTCAGGTGCGGTTTCGCTCGGGACCGGCTTGCTAAAGTAATACCAGGCAAATCCCGCTGCTAAAACGAGCAGTATCAAGCCGATCAGGGCGCCGCTCGGTTTTTTGGGTTCAAATTGATCATACCGGCCCATTGGATCACCTCGCTAGACGTTAGCTATGGCTTAAGCATAACACGATATAAGGTTTGATCTTGAGTATGAGGTTAAAAATGAGCGCGCCGGTTGACGGCGATCCGTTCGATGAAAGATACCAACCGTAGCAGTTAGAGGCTGACACCCGATAAAAACGGGACGAAACTGACTTTCTCCAGGACTTCATCAATGAAGCCATCTTCGGTACGCGTCACCCGATGCAGTTCTTGTTTTCCTTCCAGCCCGATAGGAATCACCATCACGCCGCCAATGCTCATCTGAAGCAGCAAGGCTTCAGGAATTTCCGCCGGCGCCGCAGCGGCCAGTATGGCGTCGAACGGCGCATGTTCAGGCCAGCCCCAACTGCCGTCGCTGTGTTTGAAGCCGACGGTTTTGATGTTGAGCTCCCATAATAGATCGCGCGCCTTTTTCATTAGCGGCGCGATGCGCTCGACCGAATAAACTTGATCGGCAAGTTTAGCCAGGATCGCGGTTTGATAGCCGCAGCCGGTGCCAATTTCCAATACTTTGCCCAAATGGCCTTTTTCCAGCAATAATTCGGTCATTTTGGCGACGATATAAGGCTGCGATATGGTTTGATTATGACCTATCGGCAGGGCCGTGTCCTCGTACGCGCGGCTTTCCAAGGCTTCATCGACGAAAATATGCCGCGGAATCTCGGTCATTACCGAAAGGACCTTGCTGTTGGTAATGCCTTGTTGTCTCAGGCGAGACACCATGCGTCCGCGAGTGCGCCGGGAGGTCATGCCGCTGCCTTGTAAGCGGTGCTTCATGCGCTTGCCTCCGTTGCCAGCCAGTCGCGTAAGCTGTCCAAACGGTCATAGCGGGTTAAATCGAGTCGCAAAGGCGTAATAGACACATAGCCGTTGCGGATTGCATCGAAATCGGTACCGGGGCCGGCGTCTTGCTCGCTACCCGGCGGACCTACCCAATAAATCGTCTGTCCTCTGGGATCGCTGCTGCGGATGACCGCTTCCGCTTTATGGCGGGCGCCGAGCCGGGTCGATTGATAGCCTCTGATTTCGGTGAGAGGCAAGTCGGGTACATTGACGTTCAAAAGCGTATCTTCAGGCAGCGGATGGGACTGAATTTTGCGCATCAAGCTGATGGCCACTTGCGCGGCGGTATCGAAATGCTTAGGGTCGCTGCCGACCAGCGAGATGGCTATGGCAGGCAAACCGAGAAAACGGCCCTCGGTTGCGGCGGCTACCGTGCCGGAATACAGCACGTCATCGCCCAGATTGGCGCCGTGATTTATACCGGCGAATACCATATCGGGCTCGTGATCCAACAAACCGGTAATGGCTAGATGGACGCAGTCGGTCGGGGTGCCGTCGACCCGCACAAAGCCATTATCGCAAGGTGTGGCGCGGAGCGGCATGTCCAAGGTTAAGGAATTGCTCGCCGCGCTACGGTTCCTGTCCGGGCAAACCACGGAGACTTCGGCATATTGTCCTAATGCAACCGCCAGGGCATTGATGCCCTGAGCTAAATATCCATCGTCGTTGCTGATCAGAATGTGCATACTGCTTTGAAACGCTATAAAATTGCAGCATCTTAGCAAAAAAACCGCAAAACCAGCAGCTTACGTGACAAAAAAAACGCCTACGCCCGATGATGTCGCCTTATTCAGAAGTAGTGTTGGTAAGGTCAAGCCAGTCGAAACCAACACGGTAGTCCTCCAGCCGAACAAGAAACCGCGCCCCGTTCCGTCTTTTAAACCGCTGGAGCAGATCAACCCGTTGCAAAACGAAGTGGAAGCAGGCCTGGAAACCCTATTCCAGGAAGATAAGGTCGGCTTTCTGGCGCCAGGCTTGCAAAAAAGCGTATTGAAGAAGCTGCGTAAGGGTTATTACGGATTAGATGCGGACATCGATTTGCACGGCTTGACCAGCCGCGAAGCGCAATATCAGCTGCTGCGCTTTTTGCATGTTTGCGTGGAGGATGGCTGCCGTTGCGTGCAAATCATCCACGGTAAGGGCTATAACTCGCCGGACAATCAACCGGTGCTGAAAAACGATATCAATTTGTGGCTGCGCCAGCATAAGGATGTGCTGGCTTTTTGCTCGGCGCCGCGCGATGCGGGAGGCACCGGGGCTTTGTACGTGTTGTTGAAATTATCCGATAAATTCGGTTTGGCGGAAGACGAGTTGTAGCCGAAGATGGCAGATATTCAAAGTTTTCCGCCTATCGCCGACCGAAACGCCCGTGTGCTGATTCTCGGCAGCATACCGGGAAAAGCCTCTTTGGAAGCCGGCCAATATTACGCCCATCCCCGCAACCAATTCTGGCCGATTATAACGGAATTGCTCGGTGCAACGCTGTTGCCGGATTATGCCGCGAAAACGCGGATGCTGATCGATGCCAATATCGCTTTATGGGATGTCATGAGGTCTTGCTATAGGCCGGGCAGCCTGGACGCTGCAATCGCCAAAGAGTCTATCGTCGCCAACGATTTCAAAGGATTTTTAGCATCCCACCCAGGCATTACCCATATTTTTTTCAACGGCGCGACGGCCGAACAAGCATTTCGCCGCCTGGTGTTGATCGGCTTGGATGAGTGCGCGCCAAGCCTACAGCGTTTGCCGTCGACCAGCCCGGCCCACGCCGCCTTGTCATATCAACAAAAATTGCAAAGTTGGCGGGCGCTTGTCCGTGCGCTGCGGCTTAGCACGGATATTGGCTAAACCTCGACTTCCACTTGATAACCGGCGAATTTGCGGATATTGATCACGCCATTGTTAAATATCAGATATTGGCCTTTGATGCCTTCCAATATGCCCGATACAAGCGGATCTTTATCGAAATTAAAGGATTTGACTTTGACCGGGTATTGCATGACCGGATATTCAATATCGCGTATTTCCGCATTCCCCAATAACTCCATGGCCTCGTCACCGTATCGTTCACGGATCTCGGCCAATTTACCGGCGCATTTGTTTAGCAACTGATCTCGCATATGCGGTAAATCCAGCGGTTCCACCCGGTTTTTTAGCATTTGCTGCCAGCTGGTTTTATCGCTGACATGCTCGGCCAGAACGACTTCCACCAGTCCCGATATGTGCCTGGAAGGCACTTTAAATACGGGCATGGCTTGGATGGCGCCCTGGTCTATCCAGCGTGTCGGAATTTGCGATTGTCGAGTAATGCCGACTTTGAGTCCCGACGAATTGGCCAGATAAACGAAATGCGGCTGAAAACAAAATGCCTCTCCCCAATCCGGTTCGCGGCAAGTCCCTGCCGCATAATGACAGGTCTCGGGTTTCATGATGCACATATCGCATTGAGCCAGCTTGATAAAGCAGGGATAGCAATAACCCTGATTGAAGCTCTTTTTGGTCTTTTGTCCGCAATGTACACAAAAGATTTGCCCGCTGTAACGCAAGGCTAACGCTTGCCCTAGCAGCGGGTTTAGCGCCAGCCGGTTTTCCCCGACCGGCAAGCTGTATTCGACCGGCCCGGCCGGTTCTGCAATCATTTTTTGTAAACTGCCTAACACGTGAATTCACCTCGGCCTTGAAAAAACTGTTCGCTATAATGCCAGTGTTTTTTATTTGCACAAGGTGAATGTTGATATGACTTCCTCCTCCCGGCTAGTTTTGAGCTTGTTTAGAGTAGGAAAAGATCAGCGTCGCCAAGCCCGTCCCCTTGGCCAATAATCCTAAATCTTTATCGATCAGTCGGAAGCCGGCCCCTAAAAACGCGGCTAAGACGTCGCGCCCGCGAGAAAAAGGGGCGAACCGGAGCATCAAAAAAGCGGCAGCCCGTAAACGGCAACGCCCCTTTAACTTTTGGAGCCGCAAAAGCTTGTTGCTGATCGGCCTGGAGTGGACGGCATTAGCAATTTCCGCGCTGGCCGGAACCATGTTGACATTAGGTTCGTCCGCCCATTCATTTTCGGGAACGAGTTTTTTAAGTCATTTGTTGCCGTTCGCCGTGACCGTGGCAATCTGGGTGGTTTTCGCCGCGTTTTTGTTGCTGGTCTGGATAAAGTCGCGTTTGTGGCTGCGCGAACGGCTAAGCATGTTACCGGCAGTGTTGGCCGTGTTTATCTGTATAGGCACGATCTGGTTCGTTTTTCACCAAGGCCAGAAGCAGATCTTTTCCGACCTGCGTGCTTTGGTAGGCGGCAAACAGCAGGCTGCCCGGATCACGTTAGAGCATCAAATTTACGCGGCGTATCGCCGGCATAGCCAAGCACAGTTGCAAAAAATGATCGACAGGTCCATGGTTTTTAACGCCGACATCAATGATGCCGGCAAGGCTTTTGATGTGGATGTGCACATTCTGCAAGGTGTCGCAGCGACAGAATCTTCGTTTATGCCTAGAACCAGTCATGACGGAGGCCATGGACTATTTCAAATCACAGCGGTTCCAAAGCATATTTTGAACCAGGCCAGCCGGCGACTGGATACGGAAGAGTTGGATTTGTCCAATTCCCGGCACAACACCTTTATCGCAGCGGCGACTTTAAAGCATTACATGGCGGAAATGAAAGGGGATTTATTTTTGGGCTTATTGGCATACAACATAGGTCCGCGTAACGGCGGCTTACGTTTCATTATGCAGCAGTACGGAGCCGACGATTTCATCACCATGCAGCCGTATCTGAAAGAATTGCCGCGCGATTACCCTATTCGGGTTTTATCGTATGCCTTGGCTTTTAAGCTCTGGCAGCGGGAAGGCAAATTGTTGGCGTATCAGGAAGGCGATAACGCATTTATTATCCAACGCGTCGGCATTCCCGGTTTTCCGGCATTTTTTTAAATTTCGAATTGAAAATTCTCGGCCGGTACCGGTTGGCTGAAATAATAGCCTTGAAAAAATGAACAACCTTTAGCTTGTAAGAAATCGATCTGGGCTTCGGTTTCGACGCCTTCGGCGATGACGCTCAATCCCAAGCTCTTTGTCATCATGATGATGGTTTCCACGATGACCGCCGCGTTCAAATCGTTGATATGGCGAACAAAGCTCTGGTCTATTTTCAACTGGCTCAGCGGCAGGCTTTTTAAATAGGACAGAGAGGAATAACCGATGCCGAAATCATCAATCGAGATTCTTACGCCCATAATCTGCAGGGCATGCATCTTGGCGATAGTATCGTCAATATCCTCGATTACGCAGCCTTCCGTTAGCTCTATCACCAAACGCTCCGCGCCGATGCATGCATCCAATAAAGCCTGTCTGACTTGCTGTACGAAATTTTTTTGGCGAAATTGTCTCGAGCTGACGTTGACTGCAATATGGTCTATTACTTTGCCTTCTTTATCCCAAGCCTTGATTTGCCGGCAAGCTTCTTTTAAGACCCACGCGCCGATAGGTAGAATGAGTTGGGTGTCTTCCGCCAATGGAATAAATTCAGCGGGCGAGATCATGCCTTTGCTGGGATGCCGCCATCGAATCAACGCTTCCGCGCTGACGATTCTACGTTGTTCGTTCACTTGCGGCTGGTAATATAAAATGAACTGATTTTCCTGTAGCGCTTGCCGCATCTCTTTTTCCAATGTCAGCCTTCTATCCGCTGCTTCTTGCATAAATGGGCGATAGAAGCTGATGCTGTTTCGGCCGCTTTCCTTGGCGCGATACATCGCGGTGTCCGCCTGCTGAATGACTTCCTCGGGCTGCTCGACTGTTTCCGGATAAAGAGTGACGCCTATGCTGGTGGAAAAGTGGTGTTCGCTGCCTTGTACGACAAACGGCTGATTAATCGCCAATAATATTTTTTCCGTCAGTATGGCTACGTGGTTAGTCGCTTGTTTCAAATTCGAAAAACGCCCCGGAACCATGACGATAAATTCGTCGCCGCCCAAGCGGCTGGCGGTGTCTTCGCTACGTATGATCGATTTTAGACGCTGCGCAACCTGAATCAGCAATTCATCGCCCACTTGATGGCCTCTGGAATCGTTAAGATTCTTGAAGTGATCCAAGTCGAGAAACAGTAGTGCGCCATAGCGCTTCTGGCGTTTAGCGGCTGCGATTTCATGTTGCAGCCTATCCAGCAATAGACGCCGGTTGGGGAGGTTGGTTAACGGATCGAAAAAGGCCAGATGATGAATCTTTTGTTCGGCCGCTTTCTGCGCGCTGACATCCGAAAAAATGGCGACATAATGCGTCAATTTTTTATTCTCGTCCCGCACGCCGGTCACCGTAAGCATCTCCGGAAACACCTCGCCGTTCTTACGCCGATTCCAGATTTCGCCTTTCCATTGGTTGTTATTTTCTAATGCCCGATACATTTCCTGATAAAAATGCCGGTCATGATATCCCGATGACAGTATGCGAGGGTTTTGTCCTATGACTTCCTGGGCACTGTAGCCGGTGATTTCGCTAAAAGCTCGATTGACTCTTAAGATAGTGCCGTCGGCATCGGTGACGGCGATGGCTTCATGGGACTCAAATGTCGTAGCGGCAACACGCAACTCGTGTTCGTGTTGGCGGCGTATCGCAATTTCCTGATTCAGCGCTTGATTAGTGAGGAATAAGTCTCGCGTACGTGCGGCGATTAATTCTTCAACTCGGGCGGTGCGGCCGGTCAATAAAAGCAAGCCGAAGCCGGTCAGGCCGCATAATAACAATCCACCCAACAGTAGCCAGCCACTCAGTAGCGATTGCTGACGATGAAAGAATTCGGCGGAGGGTAGAAAACGCATCTGCCAATGTTGGCCGGCAAAATCGATCTGTTTGATTTGACTCAGCTTACCGAACTGAAGATTCTGGTGATAGTCTTTCGGCAGATTGCTGTATATCGCTTGTCCGTTGTCGGAAATTTCCAGCAGTAACTGCACTTCCTGCGTGCCCAGCCAGCTATAAATCATCTCGATATCGGTATCGATTCTGAAGACGCTGGCGACAAAACCCGAAAAAGCTTTTCGGCGTTCCGAGATGGTATTTGCCGGCAAGTTTTTACGGTAAACCGGGGTATACACCACGACGCCGGGACGCTGATGGGTATCTTGGATCAAATGTATGCTATCCGATGCCATCGCTACGCCGTCATCCATAGCCTTGGCAATTACCGGCGCTATGTGCGGGTTGCTATTGATGTCGAATCCGAACGCGCGTTCATTACCGGCTTGGGGCGCTAAATAGGTAATCGGAAAATAAACGGATTTTAGCTTGGACGGTATCAGCGTAGACCCCGACAATTCGCGGATCTTGGCTCGCTGGGTCTGTTCCCATTGTTGGCGCTCGGCTTCTGTGACTCGCGGCGTCCATTCCAAAACACTGTCCCGCAAAACAAGAATCGAATCGGCAAAGCGCTCGAATTCATCGCGTTCGACCTTTTTTGAGCTTTCGAACAGCGCTTTCATGATGGCGTTGGTGGATAAATGCTCATGCATGCGCTGGTTGATTGCGTTGTGCAATAGTTGGACCTGACGATTGAATAGATCCGCGATGCGTTGATCTTCCTGACGCAAACTAAATTTAAACGCCGCCACGACCACCAATAATATTAGTAGTAAGGGGTATAGCACGAATCGACGCCGCGCTTGCCAGATATTACGAGGCTTGCCGAAGAACAACAGCAATAAAGGCGTGAAAATTGAAACCCCGATGGTGTCGCCTACCCACCAGGTTGACCAACTGCTAGCCAGATTGGAAACACTGATGACATCTCGAAAATAAAGCGCAATGACTCCAATCGTTGAAGACGTCAGGCAGCTGACGGCCATCAAACCGAAAAACTTCAATATTTTTCCGTCTTCGATCAAGGCATCGTTTCTGCCTACCCCACGATTGATCAGCCACATGCCGAACCAGGCCTGTAAACAGGAACCGACAGCGGCCAAGATGCCTATTTCTAAAGATTCCGATATTTTTGCGAAATTCGACTCGTCGAGAAATGCATAGATCTGGGTGATTAATGCGCCTAAAAAGATACCGGGCAATAAGACTTCGCCGCATGTCAGCACTGCCGCCAATGCCACGCCGGCTGCGGGCCATATCGGACTGGCATTACTCGGTGGCGTAGCCAGCAGCGTACCCAGCCAGCCACCGACAAAATAGCCGGTAGCCGCGGCCAGATTTAGAACAATCAATTGACGCGCGTTTTGAATCATGTCGCGTTAATCAATCATCGGCAGTCGGCCATTGCAATCTACCGTTTGCGTCCACCGCAAAAGCTTTGCCGAATCCCGCAACGAATTGTCCCCGATGAGGCCTTAAAGCCAGAAGATGAAAATCCGGCAGCGTCCGCAGTAGGCCGACTATTTCGCCGAACTTTTTTGCCATCGCGTTCAACTGGCGATTGTGAAGAGGATCGTTTTTGAGGATTTCCGTCGCACTGCATTCCAGCGTCAAACGCTGCCTGGCGAATGGATTGTTAGCTTCCGATTCCGCTTGAATAAATAGAATGGAAGCATGCGGGTATGTCATCAGGTTCTTTGTGTGTTTTGCCAGTTCGCTGACGAAAATATAAAAATTTTCTTCATCTCGGACGAAAGGCGCATAACTAATGTCGGGCTTGCCGTCTATAGAGCGAGTCGCCAATAACAGGGTTTGGTGACTGGCGATCAATTGATCGCATGTCGACTGCAAAATTTGACGTTCGCGTTCAGTCATCACAAAGCGTCGGCTAATTGGCTATGGCGATAGCAATTAGCGGTGTGATCGTTCACCATGCCGACCGCCTGCATATAGGCATAACAAATGGTTCTGCCGACGAAGCGGAAACCGCGCTTTTGCAAGTCTTTACTCATGCGTTCGGATTCCGGTGTGAAGGATGGGATTTGTTCGTGTGTTTGCCATGCGTTTTGTTTGGGCTTGCCGTCTACGAAGCGCCAAATATAGCCATCGAAACTGCCGAATTCTCCGCATACCTTTAAGAATGCGTTGGCATTGGCCACAGCCGCGGATATCTTCAACCTGTTGCGAACGATAGCCGGGTTGGATAGCAAGGCCTTAAGTTTAAAATCGTCGTAACATGCGATTTTTTCGGCGTCGAAGCCATCGAAAGCTTCACGATAGGCCTGGCGTTTATTTAGTATGGTGCGCCAACTTAAGCCCGCCTGAGCACCTTCCAACACCAGAAATTCAAAGAGTTTCCGGTCGTCATGTAAAGGCACGCCCCATTCGCTATCGTGATATTTTTCTTCTATCGCGCTGGCTAATGCCCATTGGCATTTGTTCATTGGTCTTTTTGCATCATCTTCTTTAAGTCGGCAAACGGATTGAAGGTTGCGACAGGGCTTCTGTTTTCCGAGTTGCCTTTACTACCGTAGCGTACTTGTTCTTCGAAACGTTGGTGCTCGTTGTCGTGACAATAAAGACACAGCAATTCCCAATTGCTGCCGTCGGGTGGATTGTTATCGTGATTGTGGTCGATATGATGTACGGTTAATTCGCTGAGGTTTTTATGGTTGAACTCGCGTGTGCAGCGGCCGCAAATCCAAGGAAATAATTTCAAGGCTTGTTCGCGATAGCCTTTTTCGCGTTCTTCTTTATAGCGCCGAGCCTCGGCGACGATATGGTAGGCTTTGTTATCGGTCATGACGTCTCCTTGGTGTTCTAGCCGCCGGTAACGCTCATGTGTCGCAGGATGATCGGCTGCTCTTGGATATTGAATTCGTGTTTTTCCGGCTTGATCTGCATCGCATCAATAATAGACCGTTTCAGCATATCCATGTTGTCGGGATGTTGTCTGATTACCGTTTTCAAATCGACCGAATGTTCGTTTCCGAGGCAGAGCAACAGCCGCCCTTCCGCGGTCAGGCGAACCCGGTTACAACTGCTACAGAAATTGGCGCTATGCGGCGAGATAAATCCCACCCGAGTGTTGCTGCCCGATACTTGAACATAATCCGCGGGTCCTCCGGTTTTATCCGGGATCGCCTTAATTCGAAAGCGTTGCTGTAAGTCTTGTTTGATCAGATGGCTGGGATAATATGCTTCAGCCCGATTGTGATGGTTTACCATTCCTAGCGGCATTTCTTCGATGAAGCTGATGTCGATGCCACGATCGACCGCAAATTGGACTAAATCGCATACTTCTCGGTGATTGCGGTTTTTCAAAATGACGGCATTGATTTTGACGCGATCAAATCCCGATGCTATTGCCGCATTGATGCCTTTGAGCACATGCTCCAGATCACCGGTACGCGTTAATACTTTAAATTTTGCCGGATCTAATGTGTCCAGGCTGATATTGACGCGCTTGACACCGGCCGCCCGAAGGTCGTCGGACATCGCCGCCAACCTAGAACCATTACTGGTCAGGACTAATTCGCTTAATCCCGGGATTTTTCCGATTTGTTGCAACAAATTTAAGGCGCCGTTACGAACCAAGGGTTCGCCGCCGGTGACGCGAATCTTGCTAACGCCTAATTCGACGAAGGCTCGACAGATAAAGTGGATTTCCTCTAAGCTCAAGATCTGCTTGCGCGGCAGAAATACCATGTCTTCGGCCATACAATACACGCAACGGAAATCGCAGCGATCGGTAATTGATACTCGCAAGTAATTGACGACGCGGCCAAATCGATCGATCAAGTTACGGGCTTGGGAAAAGTCAGTCATGGATCAGATGGAAAACTAAACCTGCAAATGTTAACACAACGCGATCTTTTAGCCTTTTAAAGCTAAAAATGTTTGCGTTGCTGTGACCGTGTTTGTCTGTTTCGGTTCATCTTGCAAAACGTTCTGCTGAACTCACCCGTTCTCATTAAAAGTGAAAAGTTTGGTATTTAATATGCTTCCAAAGTAATTGAAGCAAATCGGCGTGAATTTGGCGTTTAAATCGATTAATATGTTTCAGAATTCAATTGCTATAATTGTTCAAGAAACAAAAACGTAAAGTTAGACACGGCTGGCATTTTATTTCTTCTGAATCTTATGTAGTCGAAACAAGCGGAGAAAAATCATGAAATGGAATGATTTTTTTTGTCTGGTTAATAGCATTAAAAAACCGATCTTAACGGGTTTCGCATGTAGCTTCGTGTTGGCGGCCAATGCCGAACCGCCTCCCCCGGATGCCTTTAATAAAAAAAGCGAACTGGTTCTGACCTTGTCGGATAAATGGGTCAAATCAAATGCCAATCCATACAGCAACTTATTTAAACCAAATGGTTCGAAAAGACAGCAAGTTACTGCCGAACCCGCTCAATCAAAGCCCGCAGACATAGATTGCGGCATGGACGTTAACCCGAATGGCGGTGCAGATAGCTCACTGACCGGTCGCATCGTCGGCGAATGTAACTTCAATTATCATTATTAACGATAGTTTTAAGCATGCGCGTCGAAATCCCGCGCCGCTTTTATAGCAGTGCACTAGCGGATTGACCGTCGGCTGTTACCGCAAACTTCTCCATAGGCTTATTCAATCATGCGAAGGGAGCGAATTTTCCGATTCTCTCCTGTACCCATTCGGGTAAACATTCTCTTATCGCTGTTGTCTACGTTAAAATTGCTTTGGTTATTTTTTAATCGCTAAGAGTTCTGTGATGATTATGAAAATTTTGCTATTTCTCGGGTTCGCGTTGTTTTCCAATATGATCGTGGCTGAGAATGTTACGCCTATTCGCTTGGGGGTATTGGCATCCGGTACATTAGCCTGGGAATTGGCTGCGATGAAGAATGAAGGATTATTAAAAAACAAGGATTTTGAATTGGATTCCGTCGCCGTTGCCAATCAGCAAGCCGGTAAAGTCGCTCTGCAAGCCGGTAAGGTGGACATGATTATATCTGACTGGATCTGGACATCGGGAATGCGCGCCAACGGCAGCGATTATACCTTTTACCCTTATTCGGCTAGCGCCGGCGGATTGATGGTGCCGTCCGATAGTGATATTCATTCGTTAGCCGATTTAAGCGGTAAAAAGCTGGGTATCGCCGGCGGCGAACTGGATAAGAATTGGTTTCTGCTAAAAGCCTTAGGCCAACAACAGCGGTTGGATTTGAACAAATCAGTGGAAAAAATTTATGGGGCCCCGCCGTTGTTGAATCAGCAGCTGACTAGTCGACGGATTGATGCCTTATTGACTTATTGGCATTTTGCCGCGCAATTGGAAGCCCAGGGTTATAAGCAGTTAATGAGCGGAGAGGATATCATACGCGAACTCGGCATAAAGGAAGCGGTGCCCAGTATAGGCTACGTGTTTAAGCAGAGTTGGGCGGATCAGCATAAAGCGGCGCTACGGGAATTTTTCAAAACGGCACGCGCCGCTAAAGACAGACTGTGCGATTCTGATCTCGCGTGGGAAAAAATTATTAGCCTTACCGGAACTGATAATGCCGAAACCCAAAAACAACTAAGGGCTCGCTATTGTCGAGGCCGAGTCGCTAGCTGGGGAGAAGCTGAGCAAAAGGCCGCCGAAAAAATATATCAGTTGTTAAGCCAATTAAGAGGTAACAAATTAACTGAAAAATCCGAGCAGTTGCAGGCCGGTACCTTCTGGTCAGAAAATTAATGGGCAAGGACTGGACGCCGCATAGTCAATTATTGTCGCTGCTTTCAACACTGTTATTACTGGCTATTTGGCAAGTGGCGGCGCTGTTATTACATACGCCAACTTTGCCGACTCCTGCGCAGGTCGGCGCGGTATTTTGGCAGGCCATGCTATCCGGCGAGTTGCCGTATCACTTAGGGGTGACCTTGCTTCGGCTGCTGGCGAGCTTCTGTTTGGCCATGCTTTTTGGCTGCGCCATAGGCATTTTACTCGGCAAGAATAAAATGCTGAACGCATTTTTCGATAATTGGCTAGTCATTTTTCTCAATATCCCTGCCCTGGTTACCATTATCCTCTGTTATATCTGGTTCGGATTAGTCGAATCAGCCGCAATTCTTGCGGTCGTGATCAACAAGTTACCTAATGTCATCGTCACTATTCGTGAGGGCGCCCGGGCGCTAGACAAAGACTTGCTGGAAATGGCACAAGTTTATCGTTTCAGTAATCGTAAAACTTTTAGCCGTGTGATTTGGCCGCAACTGCATCCGTTCGTGATGGCCGCCACACGTTCAGGGCTGGCCCTGATTTGGAAAATCATTCTGGTGGTCGAATTATTGGGTCGCAGCAATGGTATGGGCTATCAATTGCACATCTATTTTCAGCTGTTTGATGTGGCTAGCTTGTTGGCTTACAGTTTTGCTTTCATTGCCGTTATTCAATTCATCGAGATTTTGATCTTAAAACCATTGGACAAGAGAACACTTAGGTGGCGGCGATGAGCGATATTCGGATCAGTATCGCCAATAAAACCTATGTATTGGAACATGATCGCAACCAGTTCCATCATGCGATTGCGGAGCTTAACTTCACCGTTCATCCGAATCAATTCGTCTGTTTAGTTGGCCCGTCCGGTTGTGGTAAAACCACATTACTAAACATGATCGCCGGATTGGACCGGTATTTCGATGGTCAAATCGACATGGGCCGCGAAGGCATAACGCCTACGATCGGGTATGTATTCCAGAATCCGCGTTTGCTTCCTTGGTATACGGTTAGACAAAATATTGAATTGGTATTAGACACACAGCCTGCTGCGACATTGATCGATAGCTTATTGGACAGCATGCAACTGCTCGATGCTCAACATCAGTATCCCGAACGGTTGTCCTTAGGCATGCAGCGGCGGGTCGCTATCATTCGGGCATTTGCGATCAATCCTGACATTTTGTTGATGGACGAACCCTTTGTGTCGTTGGATGCTCCCACGGCCCGCCAGGTCAGAAGTTTATTGTACTCGCTTTGGGAGAAACGGCCTCATACGGTGCTGTTCGTTACGCACGACTTACGCGAGGCGATTGCGTTGGCCGATCGCTTGATTTTCTTATCGGCTTCGCCGATGCGAATACTCAGTGACATTGAGGTCGATATTGCTCGCGATAATCGCCGAGATGAAAACCATATTGAAGGCTTCCGGGAGCAGTTGCTGCAAAACCACCCGGAAATCAGTGGATTGTTATAAGGTGAAAATTGTCGTCAAACGCAGCGAATGCGAAGAAATTATCAAGAAATCGCGCTTTATCGGCCTCATCAGTCCTTGTCAATCGGAACGCGAGGCTAGGCAGTTGTTAAAGGACTTGCACGACCAGCATCCCGGTGCCAGCCATATAGTCTATGCCTATCGGATTCAATCGCCGGATGGATTAGTTTGCCGGTTTTACGATGCGGGTGAGCCCGGCGGTACGGCCGGCAAGCCGATTTTTCAACACCTGGAAGGCAAGCAACTGATCAATTCGATCGTCGTAGTCATTCGTTATTTCGGAGGCATTAAGCTGGGTGCAGGCGGCCTGACCCGTGCTTACAGTAATGTCGCCAAGCTGGCCATAGAAACGGCGGAGATCATCGATTACATAGAGATGGCCGGGTTGACTTTAACGCTAGATTACGGCGAACTGCAACTGCTGGATTATCAATTAAAAAAGCTGGACGGCAAGATCGTTCAGCAGGACTTCGCCGAACAGGTTCGGGTTGAGATCAAGATTCCGAAAAAAAACCTCGATGCATTGATTTCGGCCGTGAAATAGTTTGTATCGTACTAAAAGGCCATGACGATTTCGTGAAGAATTGTTTTTTATTAGAAAACAATCAATGTATTTTTACATGTATTGTAAATAATAAAATAGCCGTTATAGTTAAGTCGTCTTCATTGAATTGACTGAAATCAGTCCGGGAGTAGACATGAACAAATCTAGCAATCTATACAAAGACATTCTTACTGGCATATTTTTCACATCAGGCGTTTTTGGCTTCATGTCAGGCGAGTTTATCCTCTCTACCATGTTATTCGGAGCGGCGACCATCTCTAGCAATTTAGATTTTGCCCGCTCGTTAAAAGCCTAAACGTTGCATTTTCTCGGTGGATTAGGGAGGATCCAAGCCTATTTGTCATCATAGCCTTCCGTTATTTCCCAGATAGCGGGAGGCTTAACTTTGCGCAAATGATTTATATTGAAGAATTAAAGACTTGATAGGTGTTAATTGAAGGACGTGACTAATAATCGAATATATAGCCTTCATAAATAAATCAAAGTACAATTGCGCAGCTCAGATAAAAATGTTGAATGTCGCCTGGACCGAATCGGAATGGGTTCTCAATATTGTTTTTCTGCGTGACTATTAGTTTTAATTTGTAGGAGTTTTAAGATGGCAACAGGCACAGTCAAATGGTTCAACAATACCAAAGGTTTTGGTTTTATAGAACCTTCCGAAGGTAATGAAGATGTTTTCGTTCATCATTCGGTGATTTTAGGAGAAGGGTTTAAAACGTTATCTCCTGGTCAAGCCGTTGAATTTGATATTGAGACCGGCCCAAAAGGATTGACCGCGGCCAACGTTCAGCCGAAATAATCTTATTAAGGTTTCGCAGATCAAGGCCCTTGCTATGCAAGGGCTTTTTTTTGTCTGCAATAAAAAGGGGGCGATTTACATAATGGGAACGTTATAATCAAATTTCTTTCACACTACTTTAAATTTCGGTCATGGCTCGCGAATTTTCAGCGTTAAAAGATTTGGATGTGCCGGTTAAGGTGCTTTTTTCGGGTTATCTGACTACCGTAGCGGTCGGATATATGATGGCTTTGATTCAGATATTATTTACTCATGGGATGGCCGACGGTAAGTTCGGTTTATCCATCGACGACATTGTTTACAGTTACTACGGTAACCGGTCGGGTACAGTGCTGGAAACTAAACTCAATGGTTCTATGAAGGACAAGGCATCAGAGCAGGAACGCTTCGTCATCATACAATGGGTCAGAGATGGTGCCGACCAGGATGAATATGCGGAATCGGGCGCTGAAAAGGTGATTCAGGAACGTTGCGTGATGTGTCATGGTAAAGGTGCATCTTTGCCGGATTTCACCAACTTCAAAGTCTTAAAAGAATTGACCCAGCAAGATGAGGGCGCAACCTTCGGTTCGTTGACGCGGGTGTCGCACATTCATTTGTTCGGCATCAGCTTTATCTTTATGTTTGTTGGTTTAATATTTAGTTTTGCGGAAACCAGCACAGTGAAATATAAATCGATTGCAATCGGCATGCCTTATCTATTCTTGCTGGTGGACATTTTGTCGTGGTGGCTGACCAAACTACATCCGATGTTTGCGATTTTAGTCGTCTTTGCCGGCGCCGGCATGGCGATCGCTTTTGCTTTTATGTGGACCGTTTCAGTTTTGGAAATGTGGGCGTTCGACAAAGTCTTTTTGGATGCAAACGGACAGCCGAGACCGCAATTGAGCAAAGTCGTCGAAGCCAAATTGCACCAAATGGGGTGTGACGACGTGGCGTCAACCGGCAAGCAGCTCTGCTGCGTGACTAAATCCTTTGCCATGCGTCTCTGGGAGGCCTGGCTGGAGCGCGGATGGCCTTGGTTTAAACAACAATTGAATAAATTGTCATCTGGGAAAAGTTGATCGACAATGTGATCGACTGGCCAAATCTCGTAAGTTTTGATTCAATTATGATCGGATTAGCCGATAGAATAAATCGTTACGGCTAGAATCAATATTCGGGAGGTGCGATATGAATGTCAGTCCAACATCCAGCGGCGTTGCCGCGATCAATCTGGCCCAAAACAAAGTGGCAGAGGCCGCGCAAGCCATCGCTCAAGTGCCTTCACAGCAGCTGGAGCAAGGAGTCAAAGGGCCGGGCGATCTGAAATCGACCGATTACGTGCGGCCGTTGACGAGCTTGATCGAAGCCGAGTCGCAAGCCAAGGCCGGAACGAAAGTGCTTAAGGCCGAAAAGGAAATGATCGGTTCGCTTTTTGATGCCACGGCTTAAATATTGGCGCTGACATCATAGCCCAGCGCCGTGATGTCAGCAGCAAATGCATTCATCTCATCTATCGTTATTTTTTCCAAATACTCCGCTTCGGGCTGAAACGATTGCCTGGCAATGCCGTACAACATAATCTGCTGAATCTTGACTTGTCTATCCGACAGGTCTTTTAACAGTCGCAAATAAGCCTGTTTTTCCGCATCCGACCAAGCTTGATCTTGATAATGCAACATGCAGGTTTGTAGCTTAGTCGGACACAATCGAGCTGCAATTTCTAAGTTCTGCAATAACTGTCTTTGACTCTGAACGTTGTTATTAATCAGTCTGCGTCCCTGGTCCGTGGCGCTGTCCAGCTTGAACCAGATCTCTCCGCCATATTCAGCCAATACCTTTAAGCCGGTCTGTACGTCAGCGTGATGCATCAAGCTGCCGTTTGTGATCAGTACGAAGTGGCTGTGAGGAAATAGGCCGGACTCGGAGGCGATTTTGCCGATTAGAGCTATTGCACGGTCGAAGAACTTAAGGCTAGTCGGCTCGCCATTACCCGATATCGCAATGTCTTTAATGATGCGTTGATCGGCCGTAACGTTGAATTGTTCGAAAAAATCGCCGTGTTGAACAAAATCCAGGAAGAAACGCAGTTCGTCTTCCAATAAGGCGAAATCCATATCCGGTGCGTTTCCTCGCTGCAACTCCGGCACCTGGCAATAGATGCACCTCCAATTGCAAGCATTGTTAGGATTGAAATTGACACCTATCGACAAGCCGCCGGCCCGGCGCGAGATGACGGGATAAACATATTTCAGGCCGGCGATGTCGCGGTCGTGGTTAGCGGTTGTGAGCCGGTTGGACATGCGCAAATTAGCTAAAACAAAGATAACTGGTCGCTTTCGTCGTTTTTTGCTTGAGAATGATTGTTGTAGGTATCCCACGTAGGGACATAATCGTCTGCTTGATTACCCCAGCAGCTCCAATTAGGACGATTGCCTCGGGCGAACATTTCAAGATACGGGCCTGGGCTGCAGGACTCGATCAGCTTATACTGCTCGTCCGGCTTACGGCTATGTTCTCTTTTTTGACTGGAAATAATGTTTTCCTGACTCCTGCCCGGTGGCAGCGTCCTGGCATTTTTACCCCGTACACCGAATAAAATCATTTCGGTGACGTTTCTGAAATAAAATCCAACTCCGCGTCTGTCCGGTCCGCCATCTTTGCGAATTTTGTACCATATTAGATTGGTTTTGTATGTGAATCCCCAGTTATTCATCACTTGCAGACCTTCTGCTAATAGAGCGTTAGGCACCCACAGGTAAAGGTGAGCGGTTGCAGTTGTCGCACTGTCAACAGGAATGTTCTTGATTTCGTCGAGCGTCAAAGTCGGATATCGTGCCAATCGTTTATGTTCTGGAGCCATTTTCCCTGTGCGATTTTGAAACTGCCAAGGTGGGTCGGCCAGAATCGTGGAGAATTTTTGATCGGAACTAAATTGGAGAAAGTCTTCAGCCGCTGAAAGCTGTTGTATATTGTCGGCCATAAAATTAAGCCTCCTCAATCAGCTTGGTGGTTATACCGAATACTAACACAGGACAGCCACCATTACGCCCGGCATTCAGCCTGGGTAACAACTTACCCATTTGCGTTGTGCTGGCGCCATATTTACTATAAATACCGAGCGCCTTAAACCAAGGGTCGAGATCGTTACTGCGAGTTGCCAGAATGCCGACACTGATTTTATCGTATTCGAAAAAAGCACGAAAAGCGTAAAGATCGCGATCGTAAGTTTGATCTTTGCTGTTCCATTCCAAATCGAAAGCGACTCTTCCTTTTAGGTAGTCAACGTAATGGCTGTCATGGGCAAATTCGTGATCGTCAACCAAGACTTTAGCATTCAGCTTTTTTTCTGCCCAACCCATTGGACGTAATATATCTGAAAAACGCTTGGGAATAGCGCTTTCGCTGCCGCCGGGGTCGCGCACGTTTTGGTCGGTAAGCCTGAATGCTCTCAATGCAGAACAAATTTCCGCAAATTCGGTTGGAAATTCGTTTTTGAGAATCGCGGAGGCAGGCCGATAGTCGTGTATTTCGTATAGACTCGTAATGTCTTCTGGAATATATGCCTGCCAAACCATCAGATTTTGACCAAAACCTCGCCACGCCCGGTTTCGGCCATGTCGCCGCCGTAACGGCGCACACGGTTGAACGCGATGCTGGCGTCGGCGAATTTCGAATTCAGGGTCTTGAACGAGGCGAACAGCATCGGTAAAAAGGCCAAGGTATGCGAGCCGCAGTCGTTGAAGGTTGCCGGTAACCGCGGCTGATTCCACAATAACAATGTGCCGCGGCGCATGGCATAACCGGCGTAGCGTCCGACCGTACCCATCACGGCAATCGTGCCGGCTACCATACGCGAGCCGCAGTAATCGCCGGCGTTGCCTTCGATCAGTATCTGACCGCGGCGCATGTGGTCGCCGGCGCGTTGGCCGACGTTGCCTTTGACCAATACGGTGCCGCCCTTCATGCCTTGCTTGTTGCCGGGCAGCGCGCCACCCAGGAAATCGCCGGCATCGCCATCGATTTGAATCAAGCCGTTTTTCATTTCGCAGGCCGCATATAAACCGACATCACCACTAACACAGATGCAGCCCGCTTTCATCTGCATGCCTAGATAGGCACCGGCATTGCCTTGAACGCTGATGCTACCGCCGTCCAGTTCCTTGCCGATGTTGTCCAATTTGTCGGTGCTGCCGGCAAATATAAGCTCCTGCGTGTCGCTGCCGGTGATGTAAAACAATTGGTCGACGCGTAATTGGCTTTTGCCGCACTGCAATTCGATGGCGGCGATCCGGTCCACGCTCATGCCTTCGAGTTTTTGACAGACCAGCGGCGACATGTCGACACGTTGCGCCGGCGGCGTTTCGATCAGTGTGAATGTCAACGTGGTCATGCCATGATCTCCTGTAAATGAAAGTGGAATGGTCCGAGTTTGCCGCCGTAGTTACCGGCGCTGATGCGTTTGATGCCGCCCGCCGCGCCCAAATCGCAAACCGCCTGGATGCCGACCCGCATCGCCTTGTCGATGTCTTCTTTGCTCAAGCCATCGATGACGATCTCCATGACCGACTCGATTTCCGGGGACAAGTCGGTCTTGGTAACGCCTTTTAAAGTAGGACAGAACGCATCGTTAGTCGATGCACCGAGGGCTTTGTATTTGGAGCCGACTTTCGATCCGGAGCGAACGACGCCGCCGGGGAAGGGCATGATCACGTTAGGGATTTTTTTCATCGCCTCTATCGCCGCTTCGCAGGCCGCCAAGGCTTGGGGTTGCGATTCGGCCAATACCAAGAAGTTACCGCCGCCGACGGCATCGACCATGCCGGTGGTGGCTTCGGCCAGGAATTCGCCGTCCATGACCGGCACCCGCCAGTAGCGCTTGCCGCCGATTTTTTTGGAAATCTGGAAGCCGTCGCCGAAATAGCGCAGGTTTTTGCCCAGCGGAATCGGCTTGCCGCCGTCGATGCCGGCGAATAGCGCCGAGGTCGGCGAAGTCAAAACGCACTGGCCGGCACGGGTTTCCAATTGCTTGGCGAGGCCCTTGCCGCCCATCGCGTAAATCATGATCGCTACGCCGGGGCGGCCATCCGGGGTTTCTTCGGGGCTCAACACCCGTTCGATTCCTGCCTCGCAGCCGCAGGCAATCACCGAAGTGGCAAAGCCGGTCATCGCTTGAGCGGAAATCATCGCCCACTTCTCGTTTTGGGCGGTGATGATGGCCCGCGTCGCCTTCATCGGAAAGGCTTCGGCGAAGGTTTTGTCTATGGTTACGCCGTTAATAATCATGGTTGCTACTCATGGTTCAATGTTCCTTGTCTAACTCAGCGGTTTTTGCTGCGTTGTAAAAATAATTCTGGCTCAATATCGGCTTGCTCGAGTATGGCTCTTAAAGTGCCTTCGGGCATATCGCCAGGGTGGTTGGGTATAGTCGTAAAACGGTTGGTTTCGGGATTGAACCAGATTTCATGACTGCCTGCCGCTTGCCGGTAAAATTCAAATCCCATTTCCTTAAGCCGCTTGATGATTTCACGATACTTAAAGCCCGCCAAAGCACCCATTACAACGCCACAATCAGCGGATAATCGAACGACTTGTTAGCTACCGGCAATTGCGGTGGTTGAGTCTGAGCTTCAATCAATTTTTTTGCCACATCTCGGGCAATTTCAACCGTTTCGGCAATCGTACGCCCTTGTGCGATTAATCCCTGAATATCGTCACTGGTCGCCAAATAAACTCCTTCCGGAAGATATTCAATATGAAGTTTCAATAGGTGTTCCATGATTCGCTCTCAGAGTTAAATTAACAAGAAGTAATCAAGCTGCTTCCAATATTCGGGAAGTCATTCCAAACCTCGTCTTTCTGACTAGTTCACGTAGCTCCGATTAGCGATAGCGTAATCGGAGGAATGTTGCATGCCATATCGTACGATTACGCTTCGCTTTCATGCCCAGTAGGGTAAATCGTACCTACATTTTCGCCCAAATTTCTAAGCCACACCCCGCAA